>NZ_PIJG01000012.1:0-101239 GCF_002809955.1 Geobacillus sp. Manikaran-105 | reverse complement strand
AAAAAATTTCGTCACCATCGGAAGGATGAAAACAACCTTCTGTCGAATGGTCTCCTTGCAGCTGGGGTCATGAGGTCGTTGTATCTATGGTACGTAAAAGTCCGATATATAGACGGACCCCAGTAGTCTGGTGCACCACGGAATGTCGCTCCCTTGAGGGAAGCACGCAGGATAGAATGCTTGAACAAAGGCTGCTGCACCAGCTGTTTTTGAGAACGAAGCAGGGAGGAAGACCGATGCGCGTCTTGTATGAACGCTGTTGCGGATTGGACGTGCATAAGCAATCGATTACGGCTTGCGCCCTTACCCCTGAAGGAAAAGAGATTCGCACGTTTGGTACGCTGACCGACGATCTCGAGGAGTTGGTGGATTGGCTGAAAGAAAAAAAGGTGACGCACGTTGCCATGGAGTCGACGGGCGTATATTGGAAGCCAGTGTATAATCTCCTCGAAGCAGAGCCGATCGAAGTGCTTGTCGTCAATGCCCAACACATCAAAGCGGTTCCCGGGCGAAAGACCGATGTCAAAGATGCCGAATGGATCGCGGACTTGCTTCGCCATGGATTGCTAAAAGGGAGTTATATCCCTCATCGGGCTCAGCGGGAGCTCCGGGAACTGGTCCGTTATCGGCGCAGTTTGATCGAGGAACGGGCACGGGAGCTCAACCGCATCCAAAAAGTGCTGGAAGGAGCCAATATCAAGCTTTCTTCGGTCGTATCCGACATCAACGGGATGTCGGCCCGGCTCATCATTCGCGCCCTTATCGAAGGAAAGGACGATCCGGCGGCCCTCGCCCAGCTCGCCAAAGGGCGGCTGAAACAAAAAACGGAAGAGCTCCGGCGCGCGTTGAAAGGAGTGATGGGGCCGCATCAACGCATGATGCTGGCCGAGCAATGGCGTCATGTGGAGTATTTAGATGAAGCGATTGCCCGGTTGGATCGGGAAATCGAGGAACGAACGAGCCCTTTTCATGAAGCGCTGGAGCTCATCGATACGATCCCGGGAGTGGGGCGGCAAAGCGCGGAACAAATTGTAGCGGAAATCGGGACGGATATGAGCCGGTTCCCTACCGCCGCGCACTTGGCCTCATGGGCCGGAATGGCTCCCGGGAATCATGAGAGTGCAGGGAAACGGTTGTCAGGTCGAACGAGGAAAGGGAACAAGAAGCTGAGGTCGTGCCTCGTGGAATGCGCCCGTGCCGCCGCCCGAACGAAGAACACGTACCTATCGGCCAAGTATCATCGGATCGCCAAACGAAGAGGAGCGAATCGAGCGAGTGTCGCGGTCGGGAGAACGATTTTAGAAATGATCTATTATATCTTAACTCGAAAGGAACCGTATAGAGAGTTGGGAGCCGACTACTGGGATCGGCAGCGAGAAGCGAGCATCGTGCGTCAAACGGTGAAACGATTAGAGGGGTTAGGGTACGAAGTGAAACTAGAAAAAACGAGTGCATAGCACTTATTAACCATATATATACTGAAATACCYTCCTTTGGAATCCRATTCCGAAGGSTAGGYGGGYTCCGTTTTTTGTCTTAAATGGTGTTTTCAGGATAGATAATAAAAATGATATTAATATTGTTTTAACACTCAACTAACGCGATCCAATCAAAGATAAAACACTTTTTCAAAAAAATATACTCAATCACTCGCCGCCAGTGAACAAAACGAACGGCCGCTCCCTCCATATGGAAAGAAGCAGCCGTTCAAGAGGGAGTTCGCACCCGTTTCAAGAATGCACCCACGGTTACTTATGCGCCGCAGCCGGACGGTGCGGATGATTCGGGCGATGCATGCTGCCCATCCGCTCACGGAGATACGGCAATAGCTTGCTTGGACGTCAGCTCGGTTCGTTGAGAAAGGTCTCCGTTTTTAAAAGAATAAATGAATAAATCGTGTGCCTGTGAAATTCGAAGTTTTTTCTAGGATCCGCACCACGAAGTGCTTGATATAACAGCATTTTGATCATTTCCATTTGCCTAAAATGGCCTCAAAACTGTCGAACTCGGGTTATATTTGTTAAAAATTACAAAAAATAAGCCGAGCCACCTGTTCCCTCAAAACGCCACCATGATCATGGACCAATCACGACGCCGCAACTCAAGCCAACCATCCATTAACAGAGAAAAATCTTATTCAAAACGTCCTTTTCTTTTCCCTGCTTCACGTCGTATAATCAAAAAAGAGGAGGTGAACAAGCATGGAACGCGACACGGTGGTGAAAGAAGTGGTCGAGGCGCTGAAAATATTTTCCCGCGACATCCGCACCCAAATTGACGAAATGGGAAGCCAGCTGAGAGCGGAGATGCAGCAATTTCGCGCCGAGGTGAACGAGCGGTTCGACCGACTCGAACAAAAATTCGCTGGCTTGCGCGTGGAGCTGACCGAAACGCAAGAAACCGTCCATTTCCTCGCGTCCAAAACCATCCAGCACGAGAAAAAACTCCACCATTTGGCCAAACAGCTTGAATCCATTCGCTAGTTTTCCTTCATCCGAAAGCCGCGTTTGACTGCAAGTCAAGCGCGGCTTTGATTTTTGCATCTCGGCTTCTTTGATCCCGGATCAAATCCCTCCCTGCCCGACCGTGCACGAGGGCGGAAGAGAAGCTGATGATTTATCCGTCATCATGAACACAATTGGTTTCCAATACGCAACCAAAACTCTGTCCCCGGACAAAACGCCAAAAACAGAGAACGAGCTCCGATAAAGTTGACGGGGCTTTTGCGTGCATAATTGCTGCTCCTTTTGACGCACAATATAAATACGAAAGAATCCTTTTCATGATTTGAGGGAGGAATCATCCATGTCGTTTCTTTGGAGCTTAATCGTCGGGGGCGTCATCGGTTGGCTGGGAGGTCTTCTGACGGGCCGCGATATTCCAGGAGGAATCATTGGCAACATTATTGCTGGGTTTATCGGAGCCTGGCTTGGAACGGCGCTCTTTGGCAACTGGGGGCCGACCATCGGCGGATTTGACATCATCCCCGCACTGATCGGTTCCGTTATCCTCATTTTGCTTGCAAGTTTTGTCATTCGCAGATGGCACAGGACGGCGTGATTCCAAAAACCTTAGGGTCGCAATGGATTCCGCTTATGCAAGACTCATAGCGCAATCTTCCATCTCCAAATTCATGCTCACACATGAAGGAACCGGGCCCTTCTCAGCCCGGTTTTACAAGTTCATCATTTAGTTCGATATAATTGAAAATCGTCCAGCGTTCCCCAAGCGCCGCCATTTGCCTTGATGCTCACTCCGATCGTCACAGTTCCATCACCAATATAAATATCATGAATCTCAGGATGACTCCAATTCAACCAACCATTCACCGTGGCAGCTGCCCGATACTCTTTACCTCCTGTTTTCGCATACAAGTATAATTCCGCATTGGAGGCATCTCCACCTTGCAAAAACATCGATAAATCATAATATCCCGGCTCTAATCCGGTGATCGTCTGTTCTACCTGGAAATCAACAGCCTCGCTCGAATAGAAGTGAAGGGAATAGTTTCCCGATTTCGCATCCGCAGCTTTCTCCAAATAATCCGTATGTGGAGAAGTGCCGTTTCGATAAATGATGGTCCACATCGTTCTATCTTGATCCTCGAAGCTCGGATTCACTACATAGTTTTTCGGTGTAATGTCAAGATAGGCTTTTACCGTCTCTCCACCCTCCACTATACCTTGAATCACATGTGTTCCGATGCCAATTCTCAGCGCTTGATCCAACTCGTCCTGATCCCATTTCACAGAAACAGAGCGTTGGCTCCTTTATCTCCTTTTCTCCACGACTCGCACCTCGTATTTGCCTAGCGTGATCTCCCCTTCGATTTCCTCGCCAGTGAACAGATCCTTCACCTTTTCCTCAACAACAACAGCCTGTTTCTCCTCCGTAAAATTCATAATAAACACATAATCACATTCCGGGGCTTGCCGCGCTTGGACGGATACTCCTTTTCCATGCTTTACAAACAAGACAGGCCTCAAATCGAGCTTTTCCATCAATTCTTGATAAAAATCTCTATGGAATTGATCCTCTAGGCGGCCGCCAATATAATAGGCTTGACCTTTCCCGTATTGGTTGCTCGTCACAGCGGGCGTACCCGCATAAAAATCATCTTCATAAACTCCTTCGACTGTTGCAGTATACACCTTGATCACCGTTGCATAGTCTTTCAACTCGTAAGACTGTCCACGATAATGAACCGAATTTCGATCGCGTGGATAAAGAGTATCCGTTTCGATCGGTTCGATGCCGAATGTTTTCCTCAAATCGGGATGCCAGCCACCTAAATACGCTAAATCACATTCATTGACCATTCCACTTATATAAGTCATGACAAGCGTTCCACCGCTCCCTACAAACTGTTTCAAACGAGCAATCGTCTCTTCGCTCACTAAGTAAAGCATCGGCGCAATCAGCAATTTGTAGCGGGAAAAGTCTTGTTCCTTCGTGATGACATCAACAGGGATATCCCGCTCCCAAAAGGGGCGATAATGCTGTACGAGCGTTTGTGGATACCGTTTCGTTTCAGTCGCAAATCCTTGCGCATCATTTAACGCCCAATTGTTTTCCCAATCATACAAAATGGCCACTTCCGCCGACCGATTGGTTCCGACGATGCCAGACATTTTCTCGAGTGCTTTCCCAACTTTAGAAACTTCTTGAAATACACGGTTATCCGTGCGATTGTCATGGTCGACGACCGCACCGTGAAGTTTCTCAAACGCCCCTCGCGACTTGCGCCATTGAAAATAGAGGATGCTGTCGGAACCATGAGCGATCATTTGCATCGAAGATAAAAAGTGCATGCCTGGCCGCTTCGCTTTGTTCACTTTATGCCAGTTCACCAAACTCGGCGTGCATTCCATCAGTAAAAATGGCTGCTGCTTCAAACTTCGATACAAATCATTGATAAAACCGACTTTCATAGCCAAATCGGCAGTGCTCTCCCAATCATTGTGCCAAGCAGGATAGGCGTCCCAACTAATGACGTCAAGATGCTTCGCAAACTTGCTGTAGTCAAGTCCTTGAAAAGGAATTAAGTCATGCGTATCCGCCATAAAATTCGTTGTAATCGGAATATGAGGCGTCAACTCCCGAAGCGGAATGATCTCGTTTTCAAAAAAGGAAATCGTCTGATCTGTCACAAACCGTTTCCAATCAAGATTCAACCCATGAATCGTATGCTCACCAATCGGAGACGGCGACTCGATTTGCGACCAGTCGGTGTACGTATGGCTCCAAAATGACGTCCACCAAGCGGCATTCAGCGCGTCAAGATCATGATTGTATCTGTTTTTCAACCATTCACGAAACGCTTCTTGGCACAAATTACAATGGCATTCCCCGCCGTATTCATTGGAAACGTGCCACATGAGCAAAGCAGGATGATCTCCGTACCGTTCCGCCAGCAATCGATTGATATGTTGAGTTTTTTCACGGTATACGCTCGAGGTAAAACAATGATTATGACGCCCGCCATGCAACTGTCGAACACGCGCCGCATTCACCCGCAACACTTCCGGATACTTTTGCGACAACCATGCTGGTCGAGCACCGCTTGGCGTAGCCAAAATCACCCGCCCGCCAATACGGTAAATGTCGTCAAACACTTTATCGAGCCATTCAAAACGATAAACCCCTTCTTCCGGTTCGAGAGCAGACCAAGCAAATACACCAATCGTGAATGTGTTTGTGTGGGAGAGTTTCATCAACTCAAGATCCGCCTGCAAAAGATCCGGCCGATCCAACCATTGATCAGGGTTGTAATCTCCTCCATGAAGAATGAAGTTCGCTTGTGTTATATACGTTCGTTCATATTTTGGCATTATGTCGTCTCCTTTCCCTGCATCATCCTTTGATTCCACCCAATGTCAATCCGGACACAAAGTTCCGTTGCAACATCAAAAAGACAATCGCTACCGGAATGCTAATCAGAAGCGCCCCGGCTGCAAACGTTGTATAGCTCGCCCCCATCACTTCGTTAACGAGATTATACAGCCCGATCGGAAGCGTATAAGCATCAGGAGTTCGGAGAATGGCCGATGACAACACAAAATCACCAAGCGGTCCGGTAAATCCATTCATCGCCACGACCGCAATCATTGGTTTAGACAACGGCAAAAGAATTTGGAAAAAGATCCTCGTATTGCTCGCTCCATCGATTTTGGCGCTTTCGTCCAGATCTCTCGGGATCGAATCCATATATCCCTTCATCAAGTACGTATTCATCGGAATTTGCCCGCCGATATAAAGCAAAATTAATAGCCAGTGACTATTGAGCATCCCAAGCATTTGCGCCAAAACAAACAAAGCGATCAACGCAGAAAACTGCGGCACCATTTGCAACAGCAAAAACAACGTTAAAGCATTTTTTCTCCCCTTAAATCGAAAACGCGAAAATGCATACGCAGTAAATGAAACACTAATCACGGAACCAAGCATCGTAAAAAAGCTAATTTTCATCGAATTCCAATACCAGCGTTCGTACAGTAAGCTTTCTTTGCCCGCAAACAACTCGCGATAATGATCAAGCGTCGGTTTTTTGGGGATAAGGGTGGTGCTGATTAAACTGTTCCCCGGATTCAGGCTGGCACCAATAGTCCAAAGCAGCGGATAGATGATTGCCACGGCGACAAACGTTAAAATGGCATAGGATACGAAGAGGCGAAGGAATTTTTTTGACCTGACACTGGATCTCATGTTCTATACTCCCTCTTTAAAAGAATTGGTCCGTCGAAATTGCCATAACGCAATCCCCATGACAAACAAAGATAACAAAATTGTTAAAGCGGCAGCCAACGCATATTGGCTTGATTGCATCGTCAATTTATAAATCCAAGACACAAGGATATCCGTTCCTCCCGCTGTCGATCCCGGAACAGCCGGTCCGCCTCCATTAAACAGATAAATAATGTTGAAGTTATTAAAGTTAAAGGTAAACTGTGTAATAATAATCGGGGCCATCGCCAACAGCACCATCGGCAATGTAATATATCGAAATTTGGCAAACATGGAAGCTCCGTCAATCGTCGCTGCTTCATACAATTCTTCAGGAATCGACTGCAAAACACCCGTCGTCACGACAAACACATATGGGAATCCCAACCATCCTTGCATGAGGATGAGCGCCACCCTCGTCCAATGCTCATCAGTCATCCAAGGGATTGGATCGATGCCAAGCGCCGCTAAAATTGTATGATTGATGGCTCCAAAACTGTCATTAAATAAGCCAGCAAACACTAAAATCGTCACAAATCCCGGCACAGCCCACGGCAATACGAAAATGGTTCGATACAATTTCTTCAACCGAAGGTCTTTTTGGTTGACGATCACCGCCAATAAAATACCTGCCGCCACTTGAAGAGTGGAAGCAACGAGTGTCCAAATGACCGTCCATGACAACACATCAAAAAAGGTTGAGCGCCAAATATCAACCGTAAAAATTTTGAGGAATGTATCGAACCCAACCCAATCGACCAACTTGGCAGGAGGAGTATGATATAAATCATAGTTGGTGAAAGCTAAAGCAAAACTGAACAACACTGGAAAAATAACAGAAAAAACCAAAAGAAAAAAAGCAGGGCTGCTAACAACATACGGGTATCCTTGTTCCACAAGTTGATGGTACTCTTCTTTCAGAGTATTCAACCGATCCCCCCTATCCCTCCGCTCACCATTTTTATAGGCGTCCCACAAATTGAAACAATAAAAAGCCAATCCAAACAAAGCGACAATGACCGCAATAATCCCTTCTGCCAAAAGAAAAATCGAATTATCGCGTTGCACTTCTGTTCCAAGCGTCACAATCCCCCAAAACCCCATGTTGAACAGATCGGCAAACGCCGTCAAAAAAGAGGCAGCGAAAACAAGAAACAAAACTCCCTTCGCCCATTGTCGGTTATACCATTGACCTAGGCCAGGAATAATCGATAAACATAAGGCCATTTTCCGGTGTGACATGGACTCCCCTTCTTTCCTTGAAGAACACATTTTTTCAACACAAAACGCATCAAACAAAAAGATCGTTTCACACCATCACGATCGATTTATTGTAGGTCCTTGCACCTTGTTAGAAACGAAAGCGCAAGGACCTTGTTCTCTCCCCTTATTTGCCGCTATGTTTCGCCTTAATTTGCCCTTTGATCGTTTTCACGGCTTGATCTAATGCCGCTTTCGGATCTGCTTTTCCAGTCGCAATCGTTTGCAATGCCGAATCGGCCGGCTTCCACACCTCATTCATTTCCGGAATATTCGGGATCATTTCAGAAAATTGAGATTGCTCCGCAACCGCCCGTGCCACCTCACTGTTTTTCACCACCGGATCATCCGCCAACGCTTTGACAGCCGGAACCTCTTTTGTCACTTCATAACGTTTTTTCGAATTTTCTTCATTCGCCAGAAAGATCACCAATTTTTCAGCAAGATCTGGATGTTTCGAGTAGGCGCTTACGTTGTAGCTTTTTACTCCAATAAATGCGCTCATATTTTTTCCGTTCTGTAACGCTGGAAGTTTCGTCACTCCAAAGTTGATTCCCGCTTTTGTAAACGGCTCAATATTCCACGGACCAGAAATGATCGCTGCTGCTTTGCCTTCCGTAAACAGCGATTCGAGTACATTAATACCCTGCTCGCCAATCATTCCTGACGGAAATAGACGTTCTTTATAAAATTTTTGAATCATTTTAGCCCCTTCGACAGCGCCGGCATTATTCAATCCAATATCGTTCGGATTGTAATTTCCGTTTTCGTCCTTGCCAAAAATGTAGCCTCCATACGCACTCATCACACTTTGGGCATAGTAAATCTGGTCAAACAGAGCCAAAAAGCCAAATTTTTTGCCATCTGTTACTTTTTTGGAATACTCATACCATTCCTCAAGCGTTTTCGGCAATTCCTCTTCGGAAATAAGATCTTTATTGTAGTAAAGCATCGTTGTCTCGACCGCTTTTGGCAAACCATACACTTTGTTGTTTACTTTTTGCGACTGCATGGCGGCTTCCGTATAGATGGATTGAATGTCTTCCTCAACATTCAATTCTTTAATGATCCCTTCCGTCACGGCTGTCCCAATCTGGTCGCTCGGCATCGTCAATACATCCGGTCCAGTGCCAGCCGGCCCGTCTAAACGCAAATCCTCAATTTGTTTCGCATACGGCTTCTCAATGATTTTTACTGTCACATTGTTTTCCTTTTCAAATTGGGCAATGGCATCTTTAATTCCCACGCCTTTTTGAATGTCTTCCCAAACGACGAGCTCTACTTTTTCATTGTTCTCTTTGTTTTCTCCTGCACGAGATCCTTGATTAGCATTTTCTTTAGGCCCACATGCAGCTAAAGACAAACTAAAAGCCATCACACTCATAAGCGCAAGATGTTTACTAATACTCCTCATCATTTCCCCCATTCTCCCTTCTCGTTTTGGAAACGCTTAATTATCTTCAATATAGCATCGACAATAAAAAATGTAAACAACTTTTTACTAAAATTAATAAAAATATTTACGAAACAAAAAAAGAGGGCTAGTTCGTACTTTTCCGTACGATAAGCTCAGCCCCTAACAGCAATGTCTTCACAATGTTTCTCTTTCTTTGTATCCGCTCGAGCAACAACTCGATCGCACTTTTGCAAATTTCATGAATATCAATATGGAATGTCGTCAATGGCGGTGATACGTATTTGGTAATGCTGATGTTATTGACACTGATGACGCTCACACGCTCAGGGATGGGAATGCGATGCTCATTCAACGCCTGCAGACAACCGACAGCAATGGGATCCGCCGCTACAAAAAACGCGGTAGGCAATCGATCCCCTAGGGTTTCAATGGCCTTGGTCATGAGTTCATAGCCATTGTCAAATGAGAATCCCCGGTGGCAAAAAATATACTCTTCGTTGAGCAACCCCTTTGCTTTCATATAATGTCGAAACGCCCGCTCGCGCGAGTCCATCTCATCCTTTCCTGTATTCGGATTCGGATACGTCCCGCCAATAAAGCCGATGTCCGTATGCCCTTTCTCAAGAAAGAAGTCGATCGCTCGCTCAGTGATCTGTGTTAAATCCGGGCGCACCGAATCAAAACAGCGCGGGTCGGGCGACAAATCAATAAACACCCCATTTGTCGTCATCGATCGCAGACGTTCAAGCTCCCGATCCGAAAAAATTCCAACGGCAATAAACCCCTCAATGTTCTCTGGAATTTGGTCAATGCCATCTGAAATTTTATACATTTGCAGTTCTAGATTAAACTCTTTCGCCAGCTTTTCCATTTCCATCCTCATTGTTTTGTAATACACGTCTTCTAATTCCTCTTTATCCGTCAACCAATATAAAAAAGCAATATTGCGAATCACTTTTCTGATGGTTTTCTTGCGGTAGTTCAACTTTTCTGCTGCTTCATAAATTTTCTCCCGCGTCTCCTCGGATACCGAAAGACCTGGATCATTGTTCAATACCCGCGAGACAGTTGAAATGGAATAGCCTGCTTGTTTAGCAATGTCGCGAATCGTGGCCATATGCATTACCCCATTCTGCTTAGGTTGTATCCATGAGTATTATAACAAATACGCAATATTTTTACTAAAATTATTTACTATATGATCCTGAATCATGGCAACTTCCTTCTTATTGAGCTAAATTATTGGCATTCTTGCTAGACAGTATTCCCCACTCTACCATTTTTAGAATTCGAATTAGGAACAATACACTATTTATGAATTCCTCTTTTATTACTATAATAATGGATATGTTTGACAAAGAATAGAGAGGGGGAGCGCTCATTGAAAACGTTGAAGCTAGGAACAAAAATCAATATTTTGATTTTTTGCATCATTATTCTATTAACCATTGTTTTGACGGCTGCTGCCATCATCCAAATCAAAAAAGGAATCCAAAAAGAAACGCTTGAAAGAGTCAAATCCAGTCTTTCCTTGGCCTATCACTATCTTGACGAAAAATATGAAGGGAGTTGGGCTGTCAAAAACGGAGCGCTTTATAAAGGAAGCGAGAAAATCAATGGCAACAATCAACTCGTTGACGAAATCGGAAACCTAACGGGCGGAACGGCCACGATCTTTCAAAATGAAACACGGGTTGCCACCAACATTATCGTGAACAATCGACGGGCTGTTGGCACAACCGCGCCTCCAGAAGTGGTGGAACAAGTGTTAAAGAAAGGGAACACCTTCTTCCGTGAAGTGAATATTTTGCATCAATGGTATCAAGCTGCATATATGCCGATCAAAAACGATCGCGGAGAAACGATCGGGATGTTTTATGTGGGGATTCCCCAAACATATGTGGACACAGCCGTGTCTTCCCTTTTGAAAACATTGATCCTTTCTGCCGTCATCATACTCGTGATGGCATCAGCAGCCACAATATGGTTCTCGCGTCGCATCCATGCTCGATTGGCCGCCGTCTCCAGCGCCCTCCAGCGAGCAGGGAATGGAGACTTTACGGTTGCCATCAATGACCAAACTCGTGATGAAATTGGACAAATTGTCGAAAGCTATAACAAAATGAAAGACGATCTTTCTCAAATGCTGACCCGAGTCGCGGATGCATCAGAGCAAGTCGCCGCGGCTGCAGAGGAACTGACAGCGAGCGCGGAGCAAACAGCCTTGTCAACGGAACAAGTTTCTGTCGGCATCCAAGAGGTCGCCAGCAGAGCGGACAGCCAAAGCAGCCAAACCAATGAAATCGCCGCCGCCATGGAGCAAATGACGCAGGGCGTCTCGCAAATCGCGGAGCGTACGACAGCCATCGCCCACTTGGCCGTCCATATGACAAACTTAGCCGAAGACGGGAAAACATCGGTCGAAAAAAATGCCGAGCAGATGCAGGACATTCATCAAGCCGTGCTCCGGTCAGAACAACTGATTCACACGTTGCAGGAGCGGTCAAAAGAAATCGAAGCGGTCGTCCACACGATTCATCAAATCGCGGAGCAGACGAATCTCCTTTCCTTAAACGCCGCCATAGAAGCGGCGAGAGCAGGAGAACATGGGGCGGGATTTGCCGTCGTGGCCGATGAAGTGAGAAAATTGGCCGAACAAACGCAAGCAGCGACAAAACAAATTACCCATTTGTTGTCTAGCATCCATCAAGATGTAGAGAACACATCAACGAGCATGGAAGATGTGATGCAAAATGTTCAAGACGGCATCGATGCTTCCCAAGAAACAGCAGCGAAATTCAACACAATTTTCGCAAACTCGCAAACCATCTCAACCCAATTGGAAGACGTATCAGCATCCGTACAGCAGCTGTCAGCCGGTATTCAAGAACTGGATTCAGCCGTTGCGGAACTCGCCGCTGCAGCCGAAAAGACGATGGAGACGTCCAAAACAATGGCCCATTCCACCGAAGAACAGCTCGCTTCCATGGAAGAGATTGCGTCAGCAGCCGCTTCATTGGCGAATGTATCCGAAATGTTGCAAGAAATGGTGCAAAAGTTTACGATTGCATCAAAACACTCGCTTGATTCAAACGGGTAAGCAAAAAATGTATATGTTTTACATTCACTCTTTTTCTTTACTAAAATAAGCTATTTTTGATCACTCTGATTCAACCGGGTTCGACAGCAGCCGGACAGATAAAATGCCTCTCATCCTTTGAGACAGAAAGGTTGGGAGGCATTTTAGTCATATGGTTATTTATGAAAAATGTTCAAAGAGGACTTCAGTCCCAAATCTGTAAAGCACTGCGCTTATTTGACCGTCAGTTTGGTTCATGAACAACTGAAATCGTTCTGCGCGCTTCCACAATCCCCCGCAGCTTTCATCATCCCCCACAATGCAAAATCATGATTCGATCAAGCGAACAGCGTCACCGCTGTCCGCTTGACGAGAGCAACGCTTCTTTGACCAACTCCATCGCGTGTCCATCGTTCGGGTCATTCGTCCCCAACTCGCCGCGGAAGGCTTTCTGGAGAACGGATTGTTTTACTAAATCGAGCTTTTCCTCCGCTGCCAAAACGAGTTGTTTTTCGTTCTCTAATTTTTCTAATAAGTTGTCGAGTTTCTTGGCGATGCGTTTTTGTTCGTTTAGGGGAGGCAGTGGGAAAGCGATTGCTTCTAACGTGCTTTTTCTAATTGATGGCACTGCAGTAGCTTGAGAATATTTGTAAAAATCTTCTTTAAGAGACCAGTATAATAAAAGTTTATTGTCAAGTATATTCTCATTCGATTTAACCCCCATTAAGTTGTTATCAATACATGCTGGCTTCGGAACTAAACCGCGTCTATTCAGTCTTATAGCTTCTCCAATTTTAGCAAACAGAATAGTGTCTTTTGGAACTTTTTTTGCTTTTAACTTGACTCTTATTTCTTCAGAAATAGTATTTTCTTCACTGTAAATATAGTAATTAGAATCAGTATCTTTAAGATTCCCTACCTTATAAAACGGGATTTCTAAATCATTATATCCTTGATACTGATTCGGAAATGCTGAACCACTAAAAAAATCAACCAAATGTTTTAAACGAACCCACACCCAATTCCCCGGCACCTCATAAGGCCATTGTTCTTTCGGAATGACGTCTTTTTCACTTAGATCATCGGATGTTTCCAATATACTTTTCTCGCTCGGGTCATTTGTCCCTAATTGCCCTTTAAACGCCTTCTCCAACATGACCGCCCGCCGCCGTTCGATCGACTCCTTCACTTCTTCAATCAGCCGCTTTGCTTCGTCGATTTTCGCAAACAGCCGCTCAATTTTATCAGCGATGCGTTTTTGTTCGTTTAGGGGAGGCAAGGCGATCGGATACTCCTCTAAGAAAAACTTCGGGACGCGTTGCTGGCCTACTGCACCGGCCATTACATTTTTCGCTTGCTTTCGAAACCGTTCAGACCGAACTAGATAATAGATATAACGATTATCAACCGTTTTAGGAGTTCGAATGACATAAAACTCTGTAGAACCGAAACCAAATCCATTTAATAACCCTTCGGTAATGACGCTATTGCCGTTTTCCATACAAGGGGTGATTTTTGCAAATAATATATCATTTTCTTCAAAATACGTGTACCCCTTTTTGACAGAATGAAAAGGTCGTTCCTCCAAATAAGCAATCTTCCCCTCTACTGGATCAACCGCACTCATTGGGAGAAAACTGCAAATATGATCATCACCATACTCCAGTTTAGGCTTAGGTGGATTAATCTTCACGATACGCCCCAACCTCACCCACACCCAATTCCCCGGCACTTCGTACGGCTGCTCGTCTTTGGGCACGAGCGCTTCTTCGAGCAGCTGTTCCATCGATTTTGGTTTGGCCTTGCTCATCGTTCTGACACCTCGAGTCGTTCAGCGACGTGGAGCATTTCGGTTTTGGCCGGTTCGTAGCGGGTCGGGTGTTCGGCCGCTTTCAGTTCGGCAATGACTTCATGGAGCAGCGAGATGGCGAGCTCTAATTTCTCCACCGCTTCTTCAGCCGAGTCGATCGGGTCGGGCAAGTTGTCGTACACGGACAGCGATTCGTCGGCGATGAGACCGATGTCGAGGCTGTCGCCTTTTTTGGCGATGTCGTCGCGGGTGAAGACGTTCCACCGTTCATCGTCGACTTGATGGCGGTCTTCGGCGGTGTAGGCTTTCGTAAATCCGGCGAAATGGTCTTTCGTCAACGGATTGCGCTTGCCAAACGACGGCATGTTCGTGCGAAGATCATACACCCATACTTCTTTCGTGTTGCCCGTGTCTGTTTCCCCGCGGGTGAAGAACAAGACGTTCGTTTTCACCCCTTGGGCGTAGAAAATGCCGGTCGGCAAGCGCAAGATCGTATGGACGTTGCATTTGTCCATCAAGTCGCGGCGGATGTCGGCGCCGACGCCGCCTTCAAACAGCACGTTGTCGGGCACAACGACCGCGGCGCGCGCCTTGCCGTTTGGTCTGAGCGCCCGGTAAATGTGCTGGAGGAAGTTCAGCTGCTTGTTTGACGTCATAAACGTAAAGTCGGTCCGTGTCGCCCGTTCCCCGCCTTTTTTTGTGCCAAACGGCGGGTTTGTCAAAATGACGTCATACCCTTTCAGCCGCTCGCCAAGGGGAGAGAGCGTGTCGCCAAGCAAAATGTCGCCGTGCACATCATGCAAGAGGGCGTTCATGACCGCGAGGCGGTGCGTGTCGCGGACGAGCTCGACCCCGGAGAACGCTTCATATTTCTGGAACCGAATTTCTTCTTCCGATAAATCAAAATAGTCGTCCGTTTTCGCCCGGACGTGGCGGCTGGCGGCGATCATAAAGCCGAACGTCCCCGCCGCCGGGTCGTGGCAGCGCTCGCCGGGCTTCGGGTCAACGAGTTCGACGATGACGTCAATCAGCACGCGGGGGGTGAAATATTGCCCCGCGCCTGATTTCAATTCGCTCGCGTTTTTCTCGAGCAGCCCTTCGTACAAGGCGCCGAGCCCTTCTTCTTTCGCGTTGTACCAGTCAAGCGCGTCGATGGTGCGGATGATTTTTTCCAAGTTTTTCGGCTCACGGATGTTGGACGTCGCTTCGGTGTAAATTTGCCTTAACAGTTCGTTCTCTTCCTGCCCAAGCGCCATGAGCAGCTGTTGGTAATACGTTTTCAGCTCGATTCCATCCTTTTTGGCGAGCACGTCCCAACGGTATGGCTCGGGGATGATGTATTCTTGCCCGGTTTCTTTCATCATTTTCAAAAACAGCAAATACGTCAGCTCGGTGACATATTGGTGGTACGTGATGCCGTCGTCGCGCAAGACGTTGCACAAGTTCCACAGCTTTTGGACAATTTCTCGGTTGTTCATCTCTAGGCTTGCTCCTTCTTGGCGTAGTTGTACAAGTTTTCATTAATTTCGCGCACGATTTGCGGCAATTGACCGCCGAAAATATTGTTCAGCTGCTTAAAGCCGCCGTGGCTTTTAAACGGTTCGTAGTCAAACGCTTTTTCCGGGTCGGGATGGAGGACGTATTCTTGCAGCAGCTGTTTTTCGATCCGCTCAAGCCATTTCTTTTGCAGCGGCGGCCATGGTTTCATCCGGTAAATGGCGTTCATGGCGCGGCGAATTCGTTCTTCATGACTGATGAGCGGGTCGCCGAGCGCCTGTTGGCGGATGAAGGCGATAATGTCGGCGGCGATGTCCTCATTTTTCGCCTCCCGCCATGCCGCCTGCAGTTTTTTCTCGGAAAAGCCTCTTCGGTCAAGTTCCAATCGCAGTTGTTTCAACTCTTCCCTCGTCAGTTCGGACGGCCGCTGGCAGACAATCATCAGCGCCGGGATTTTATTCATGTTCGTGCGGATAAATTCACCGAACGCCTCTAAATAGTCGTCCGGTTTTTCCGCATTGCCGTAGCCTCGTTTGACGCCAAGCAGCTTGTCTTCATGGTGGGAAATGTATTGCTTGCGCTCGCGGTACCGGTTTTCGTCCAAATAGCGGAACATCGATTTATATTCTTTCAGCCCGTCTTTCAGTTCATCAGACGGCAGCGATTTCAGCCAGTCGATGAATTCATCGACCGTTTTTCCGCCGGAAAGCACGCGGAAATCTTCGTGTTGCCTGTCGGACCACGTCCGCTTTTTCCGTTGCATCTTCGCAATGATTTGTTCTTTTTGGTATTCCAGATGGGCGGTCTGTTCAAGCTGTTCGAGTTCATCGAACAGCTCCGTCAGCGTCGCCTGCGGACGGGCGACGATCGGTTTCATGCTTGTATACGGCTTTAACGTTTCGTAAATGCCGACGGCGTCAAAGATGTTGAAATGGTCTTTCCCAATCTCATCGCACCGCCTTGTCGCCCGGCCGAGCATTTGTTCATACAAAATGCGCGAGCGAACGCGGCGCAAAAAGACGAGGTTCGTAATCGCCGGCACATCGACCCCTGTCGTTAACAAATCGACCGTCACCGCGATTGTCGGGTATTTTTCGTTTTTAAACCTGCGGATCGCTCCTGACGGGTCTTTGATCGATCCGGTGATTTTCATGACCGCATTGTCATCGAACTCTCCGTATACGCGCGCAAATTCTTCTTTCAGCAGTCGGACGACGAGATCAGCGTGATCGTCCGTCGCGGCAAAAATGAGCGTCTTCCCTTCATCATCCGGAGCGATATAGTTGACGAGCTCGCGAATGATGACGCGGTTAAAGCTTTCCGTTACGACTTTCGTGTTAAAGTGCGAAACATCAATGTTCAGTTCATCCTCCAAATACTCTTGCGACACCGTATGGGATACGGCGTCGTAGACATCAACCGTCTCTCCTTTCGCCCACGTAATCCCTTCCCGTTTCAGCACCGTATCAAACTGATACGGCGGCTCATGGTCGACCAAATACCCGTCGATGACCGCCTCGCGATACGAATACGTAAACACGGGCGGGCCGAAAATGTCCGTCGTATGCAAGGCGGGCGTCGCGGTCAAACCGATGCGGACGGCATCGAAGTAATCGAGCACTTGCCGATACTTGCTTACATAATCGCGATGGTCTTTAAACTCCAGCTCGATTTCGTTCATTTCTTTATCCAACGTATAGCCGCGGTGGGCTTCGTCGACGATGATGCAGTCATACTGGTCAATCGGCGGAACGTCTTCGGGACGGTCGTTGTAAAAAATGCGCTTCAACATTCCTTGAACGGTGGCGATATGCACTTTCGTCTCCGGATCGGGCTTTTGGTCGTACAGCGACTGCAAACCGTAAATCTCGGCAAACGTCTGAAAGTGCTCCATTCGGCTTTCTTTAAACGCCGCTTCCGCTTGTTCGGCGAGCGCTTTTCGATCAACGAGAAACAAAATGCGCCGAAACCGTTTCGCTTTGAGCAAGCGGTAAATCAAGCCGATCGCCATGCGCGTTTTTCCCGTTCCCGTCGCCATGGCGACAAGCACGCTCCGGCGCTTGTCTTCAAGCGCCCGCTCAACAGCCTGAATCGCCCGCACTTGGTACGGCCGCAGTTTCAAATAATCAAACGTTTCATCACGCAGCCGCTGTTCGGATCGTTCAATGTCTTGTTCCAGCAGCTGTTTCAACCCGTCCGGCGTATACCAGCCTTGCAGCGGGCGCGGATGGTTCGTCGATTTCCGGGCGTCCAAAAACCAAATGCCGGACTTTTGTTCAAGCTGTTTCACGTACGGACGGCCGTTGGTGGTGAACAAAAATGGAACGAAATACTCCCCCCACGGCTCGTGAATCACTTCTTGCCCATGGCGCACAACGAGACGGGCGTATTGTTTTGCCTGTTCGATATCGGCGGGGATGTCTTTGCTTGCGCGTTTCGCTTCAATGAGGCCGACCAGCTCCAAGCCGATAAAAAGAGCATAATCGGCAACCCCGTGCCGAAGCGGCCATTCGGCAATCGCCAAATTCCGCCCCTTCTCTGGCCGCGCGCCTTTGGCAAAGCGCAGTTTTTCCGAATCAGCCTCCCAGCCAGCCGCCCGCAGCTGTTCATCGATGATGAGGCGCGTCTCTGCCTCAGTCAGTTCGAAATTCGCCACCGCCCGCCGCGAATAGTCACGCCGCTTTTGTTTTTCCTCGGCACTCGTATACAGCCCCGTCTCGCGGATGTGCGAAAGCTCCGCTTCCAAGTCGGCAAGCCGCTGTTTATACGATTCGATGAGCCGATTCAGTTCATCCGTCGATTCAAATGATGGCGGCAGCGGCTCTCGATACTGGGGAGCTTCGAACGACCAGTCACCGTACACTTCCATAAACCATACAGCTAGGCGAAACGCCATGTGCAATAGCGTCTTTGCCTCATGCACGTCCCCATAATGGGGATCATGCACCGCTTGATTGCCTTTTAAGCGGATCATCGTGAAGATGTCATATATCTCTTTTGGGATGATTTGTTCATACAGCAGCACCTTGAGGCGGTCTTGCTGATCGGTGCCGCGCTCTTCGCGAATGCCTTCGAGCGCCAATATGTATTTCGTCATCGCCTCGGCCAACTTTCGCAGCTCGCTGATCGCCACGTTTGGGTTTTGATGCACATGCCGCTCGGCCGTCTCCCCTACTCGGGCAAGCACATCCCATTTTCCTTCTAGAAATTGAAAGTTATGCGCCATGTCCATCCCTCATCTTTGTCTCTTTTGCAACTTTCTTCTTTTGCCATTATCATATCATGAAAAAAAGCCCGCTGAAAACGGGCTGTTTGTGTTCCCAGACAGGACCATAAAAAAGCGAACAAGGGCGGTTGCTGTCCTCAGTGTCATTGCTGATGTGAGAATCAACTCGCGATGGCAAGGAAAGAGCAGCGCCAATGAAACATCTTTTAACCAATTCGAAATCTTTGATTGCTCATGATTTCATCAATCATCTCATCTATGTCATCCTTACGTTTCCCGCTAGTATCCAAAAGATGCTTTCGATCGAATCCTGATGCATGGAACTCATTCAGCAAAATGAGGCAGCGTTCCCCCATTTGTTGCTCGGGGGCCCTCATCTCATCCCTTTGCCTTAACGTTTTCCCATCTGCCCACAAAACAACATACATAACCGTTACGTTTAAATCCTTTACATTTTCATACAACCATATCGCTTCTTGGGGAAAGGCAATATAATCCACTACCACATCATTGCCGTATTTTACAAAATTTCTTGCAAGACTTAGAATATTATCCCAAATTAATGAAAGCTCTTCTTTACTTTCCCACGGTTTTTTCCGTCCATTGATATGCATATGGCTGATGTCATCGCCGGAAATATACGCACTACGCTCCAACTTGTTCGCCAATGCTGTTGAAATTGTTGATTTGCCAACTCCAGCGGGGCCTGATATGACATAGACTGTTCTTGTTTGATGATTTTTCATATGCATCCCTTTTTACCTGCTCAATATAGTTTTATTACCCGTGGTAATAAAAACGACAACATAAACCTGAATCCGTGATAAAGACGCGTTCAAAGCTGCCAAGAAAACTGGATCAATCAACAAAATATTGCACTCGGGGTTTTTCACCTAATAGGTGAACATTCGAAATGGAGTCGAAGTCTCGGCACGATTGGGCTTCCCAGCATTTTGGATACACTTCTGTCACAGATTCGGGATAAACAAAAAATCCCTTGAAGCCTTCTAGCTCAAGGGATTTCACTCGATGATTCCGACTGGGCTCGAACCAGCGACCTCCACCCTGTCAAGGTGGCGCTCTCCCAGCTGAGCTACGGAATCATATTTTATTGTCCGCTATCGAACACATTTTTAATTATATAAACGGGCAAGTTGTTTGTCAACAACTTTTTTAAAAAAATCGCTGTTCATGATGAAAAAAGGAAAGGTGACTTCCCCGAAAGGAATAATGCGTGTTGGAACGGTTCGACATCGTATTTTTTCTACATTCTGATTGTTCTATCAAACGGGAATTTGCTTGCAAAGGCTGGCGGAATTGATGAAAAACGCCCGCCGCTTCCGGTGCCGCTCAAAATGAAACTGCAGCTGACGGTCTTGTTCAGCAGCACATTTCCTGTTTTATTGTTCAGCTTAGCGATGGAAATCAAATGGTCGCTCGCCGGACCGAGTGCATCCCACTGGTCGTATTGGCCCTGGGCAGCCGTGATTTTGTTGTTTTCGACCGCCTTCTCCGTTTTTTTGACCCGCTTGTTGGTCGATGAGATCCATGAGCCGGTCAGTGTGCTGTTAAGTCATATGAAACGGGCGGAAAACGAAATGTATGAGCTGATCGCTCACAATGTCTATACGGACGAATTTGCGTATTTGCTTCGCGGATTCAATCATATGATCGATGCTGTGCATCGGCGCGATCGAACGAACAAAGAGCTGCTCAACAGTTTCATCACTGTCCTGACAGCGGCGCTTGACGCCCGCGATCCTTATACAGCGGGGCACTCGCTGCGCGTGGCCCGCTACGCGCTGGCGATCGGCAAGCAGCTTTCTCTGCCGAATGAACAGCTTGATGCCTTGTATCGTTCCGCTCTGCTGCATGACATCGGAAAGATCGGCGTCCCCGATGCCATTTTGCTTAAAGAGGGAAAGCTAAGCGATGATGAATTTGCCTGGATCAAAAAACACCCCGCCCTTGGAGAAGCCATTTTGCGCGAGGTTAGGCCAATCGAACCGATTGAGCCGCTGCTAGCTGGAATTCGCTCCCATCACGAACGCATCGATGGCAAGGGATATCCGGATGGCTTAGCAGGCGACGAGATTCCGTTGTTTGGCAAAATCATCGCCGTGGCCGATGCGTTTGACGCCATGACTTCCGATCGCCCGTACCGAAAAGGCATGGATATTCGTCAAGCGGCGGACATCTTGAGAAAAGGAAAGGGAACGCAGTGGGACAGCGAACTCGTCGACCTCTTTTTGAAACACTTACAAGAGGAGAAGCTGTTGTCAACCTCAGCGGCATCTTGACCCGCCCGCCAAGCTTTGAAGGCTTGGCGGGCTGATTGCTATGGCGTTGAAACTGACGGCCGCTCTTTCACAAACGACAGCGCCCGCTCGAAATCGGCGATCAAATCGTTGACATCCTCAAGCCCGACGCTCAGCCGCAACAAGCCGTCGGTAATGCCGCGCCGGAGCCTCTCTTCTTTTGGCATCGCCGCATGCGACATTTTCGCTGGGTGCGATAAAATTGACTCGACCGCCCCAAGGCTGACAGCAAACACCGGCAGGCGGACGTTTCGGACGAACGTCCGAGCCGCTTCTTCATCGGCTAGGCGGAACGACAGCACAGCGCCAAACCCGGCCGCCTGATGGCGCTGGATGTCATGGCCTGGGTGGTGCGAAAGCCCTGGATAATACACATCTTCCACTTTCGGATGGCGCGCCAAATACTCAGCGATGGCCAGGGCGGATTCGGACGACTGCTTCAGCCGAACGTGGAGCGTTTTTAATCCCCGCAGCACAAGCCACGCATCTTGGACGCCAAGGACGGCGCCAAACGCGTTTTGCAGTTTGTACAATTCTTTTCCCAATTCCTCGTCTTTCACGACCGCCAGCCCGGCGACGACGTCGCTATGGCCGGCTAAAAATTTCGTGGCGCTGTGAAGGATGACATCGACTCCAAGATCAAGCGGCCGCTGCAACGCCGGCGTCATGAACGTATTATCCAAGAACGTCAAACAGCCATGCGCCTTCGCCAGCTTGACGACGCCTTGAATGTCGGTCACTTTTAACAATGGGTTGGACGGCGTTTCCATATAAATGACTTTCGTGTTCGGCCGGATGTTTTCCGCCACTGCGTTTAAATCGGTCATATCGACAAACGTATATTCAATGCCAAAGCGGCCGAGCACCTCCGTAATCATCCGGTACGTGCCGCCGTAGACGTCTTCGGTCACGAGGACGTGGTCGCCTTTTGAGAGAAGCAAAAACGCCGTTGAAATAGCCGCCATGCCAGAAGCGAACGCAAACCCGCGCGTTCCGCCTTCTAACGCCGCGATCGTTTCCTCAAGCGCCTCGCGCGTCGGGTTGCCGGAGCGGCTGTAGTCGTATTTGCCGAATGAATCGAAATCGAACTGATGGAACGTGGAGGCGTGCTGGATCGGCACGCTCACCGCCCCCGTTTCGCGATCGACTTTCCATTCATTATGGAGCAGTTTCGTTGAAAACGACCATTCCCGTTCCATCGCTTACACCTCTTTCATGTGTTTGAACGCTTGCGCCAAGTCGGCGATTAAATCATCCGCATGTTCGATGCCGACCGAGAAGCGGAGCAGTCGGTTGCAGACGCCGTTTTGGATGCGGATTTCTTCCGGAATGTCGGCGTGCGTCTGCGTCGCCGGGTACGTGATGAAGCTTTCGACTCCGCCTAAGCTTTCCGCGAATGTAATGAGGCGCAAGCTTTTTAAAAACCCGTTCACCCACTTTTCATCGGCAATCCGGAACGACAGCATCCCGCCTCTTCCTGGATATAAGACGTCTGTAACATCTTCATGTTCGCGCAAAAAGGCGCTGATGCGCTTGGCGTTTTCTTCATGCTGGCGCATCCTTAGCGCCAGCGTTTTCATCCCGCGAATCAACAGCCACGAATCAAACGGCGACAAAACCGCGCCGATGGCGTTCTGATACTCGGCCAGGCGTTGACAGAGCTCCTCGCCCTTGGCGACGACAAGGCCAGCCAACACGTCGTTATGGCCGCCTAAATATTTCGTGGCGCTGTGGATGACAATATCGGCGCCTTGTTCGATCGGGCGTTGGAGCACCGGCGTGTAAAACGTGTTATCGACGATCAGCAGCAGCCCATGCCGTTTGGCGAGCTTGGCGACCGCCGAAATATCCGCCTCCTGCATCAATGGGTTCGTCGGCGTTTCCAAAAAGATGGCTTTCGTTTTTTCCGTGATTTTTTCTTCCACAGCATCAAGATCGGCAAAATCGACGTAATGAAAGCCGAGACCGTACTTGCGCCAGCCGCGCTCAAACAGGCGGTACGTCCCGCCGTAAAGGTCGGCCGATACGAGAAACTCGTCTCCGCTCTCAAACAAGGCGAGCACTGTCTGAATGGCGGCCATGCCGGAGCTGAACGCATAGCCTTGGTCGCCGCCTTCCAGTCTCGCGATCGCTTCTTCGACGATTTTGCGCGTCGGGTTGCCGGTGCGGATATAGTCAAACCCGGTCGACTCCCCGATGCCGGCATGGCGGTAGGCGGTGGAAAAATAAACTGGCGGGTTGACCGTCCCCGTCACCGTTTCGCTCCGGTTGCCAATTTGCGCTAACAGCGTCTCTAGTTTCTCCATCTCATCTCTCTCCTTCTGTTGAAAATTCCATCATGGATCAACAGCCAACCACTTAACGCCCAACGAAGCGCCGCTGTTGGTCAAGCAGCGGCTGAGGGCCTTGATCCTCGACGCCTCTCGGTTGAGGGAGCAGCCGCTTGAGCAAATAAAAAAAGTCTTCTAAGAAGAAGACTTTTCCATACGCACATGGTCATGCTTCTTCTTATCTGCCGAATTGAATGCTCAATTCGCTGGATTTAGCACCTGGCCGTCGGGCGGCTGGTTGCTGAAGCTTCATTGGGCCAGTTCCCTCCGCTTCTCTTGATAAGAACCGCTGCGTATTTAATTTTGTTAATTGTTAATTTATTAAAAAATGTAACGCATTCCGGCCATTTTTGCAAGTCATTTTTTTGCCGGCGCCAATGTTCGGCAAGTTCACGAAAAATTCGAGCCCTTCGTTAACATCTTTTTGCCTAAATATGTTACAATAACAAGTGAACTTGCGCTTTCATGGAGGATGATCATGGCGACAGCAACAGGAACGATGCGCGATTATACGCTTTACAGCAGGGAGCTGCAAGAAGAAATCGGGTTGCTTGTCTACTTGCCAAGCAATTTTTCTCCGTTGCATAAATATTCTTTATTAATCGCGCAAGACGGCAAGGATTATTTTATGTACGGAAAAATCAAAACCGTGATCGAGACGCTCATGGACGAAGGAACGATCGACCGAACGATCGTTGTCGGCATCCCGTACCGGAACGTCAGCGACCGCTACGAGAAATACCACCCGGCCGGTCGAAAAAACGAAGCCTATATCCGCTTTTTGGCCCATGAGCTCGCGCCGTTTTTGGATCGCGAGCTGCCGACGTATCAAATGGGCAAAGGACGAGCGCTGATTGGCGATTCGCTGGGAGGAACCGTTTCGCTTCTAGCCGGGCTGTTGTATCCGCATACATTTGGAAAAATCGCCATGCAGTCTCCTTACATTGACGACTCGGTGCTCGAACGCATCCGCGCGTTCCGCGACCCGTCGCTTCTTTCCCTTTACCATTCCGTCGGCGCAGAAGAAATGGCGGTCAAAACGACGGACGGCCATGTACGCGATTTTATCACCCCGAACCGGGCCGCACGGGACTTATTGATCGAAAAGCGGTTTCCCTACACGTACCATGAATTTGCCGGCGGGCATGCATGGACGTATTGGCAGCCGGATGTGCCCCGGGCGGTATCGGCCATTTTGTCGCTGTAAATAACGGCAAACGAACCATCTAAAGGAGGGAAAGCGGAATGAAGTACGGCATTGTCATTTTTCCGCCAAAGCGGATTCAAGACTTCGCCAACTCGTACCGGAAGCGGTACGACAGCCATTACGCCCTCATCCCGCCGCACATTACATTGAAATACCCGTTTGAGGCGGATGAGGAGCAAATCAAAGAAATGACGAAAGAGCTGCGCCGCATCGCAGCGGAAACGGAGCCGATTCCGATCAAAGTGACGAAATTCAGCTCGTTTTACCCGACAAGCCACATCATTTATTTGAAAGTCGAGCCAAACGAAGTGCTGGAACGGTTGCACGAGCAGCTGCACAGCGGCTTGTTTGCCGGGGAGCCGGAATTCGTGTTCGTGCCGCACATTACAATCGGCCGCGATTTGCCGAATGCGGAATACGCTGACGTCTACAGCCAACTGCGGCTGCAAAACGTCCATTTTGAAGAGACGGTCGACCGGTTCCACCTTCTTTACCAGCTCGAGAACGGATCATGGACTGTCTATGAAACCTTTATCGTTGGAGGAAAGGAAACGGGAGAATGAACGTCGCCATTGGAACAACGGAAGACCGCGCGTTGTATGAAGACGCGTTGCGCGTCCGTCGGATTGTATTCATCGAAGAGCAAAACGTGCCGGAAGAAGAAGAAATCGATGTATTTGAACATGAATCGTTCCATCTCGTCCTATACGATGGCGAACAAGCAATCGCAGCCGGCCGGTTTCGCCTGGTCGATGAAGGGGTTGGCAAAGCGGAGCGCATCTGCGTTTTGCCGGCTTACCGCGGCCGCGGCGTCGGCCGGATGGTGATGGAGGCGTTGGAGCAGCTTGCGAAAACAAAAGGGGCGAAAAAAGTGAAGCTGAACGCCCAGACGCACGCCGAACCGTTTTATAAGAAGCTCGGCTATGAGACGATATCCGGCGTGTTTATGGACGCCGGCATCCCACATGTCACGATGGTGAAATCGCTCGAATGATGGCCATAGAACAGCCTCGTCTACACTGATCCAAGGCTTGGGATCATCGAACATCGTTTCGCTCTCCTGAGCCAAGCAGAGCAAAAGGGAGCTTTGCGCACGCAAGCTCCCTTTTGCTTACTTTTTGTTGTTCAACATATTGGCGATCGTGTTCAAATCAATTTGTTTGCCGTTATGGACGATCGCCTTGACGATTTGATCCTCAAGTTCTTTTGGCACTTTCCGGTTGGCAATTTGCGCCACCCGCTTCACCACTTGGCGCACCGTTTTTTCATCGCTGAAATTGGCGTTTTGCAGCGAGTTGGCGAGCTCAAAAACGTCTTTCATATTGACACCTGTTTTCTGTTCGATGTTTTTAAAAAATTGCTGATCCATCGTTCCGCCTCCTTCTCCCTGCTATATCGTATGATGCTCCCGCCTCGGCGTGCATCAAATTAGGGAAAGAAAAATACGAGCCGCTCCGTGGCGCCGAAACGGCCCGTATCCCATTCGCTTTTTCCGTTAGGCGACAAATGCCGCGCCGACAATAATCAACAAGATGAACAACACGACAATCAGCACAAAGCCACCGCCATAGCCACCGCCATAGCCGTAGCCGTAAGGATAACCATAACCGCAGAAGCCCATCATAATGTGCACCTCCTTCTCCGTTTACTGTATCGTATTCACCGGCTTAGCGGAGCGTATGGGCGCAAAGGCCATTTTGTCATCCAAATCGGCGGAACAGCTCGGCAAATTCCCGCTCCTTCTTCGCAAACCATTGCTCGATGTAGTCCAAGTTGCCTTGTACACTTTTTAAAAATCCATTGTTCAATTTTTCGATTTCTTGCAGCTGTTTGTTAAAGTCCTTTCCCCATTGTTCAAACAGGCGGATGAACGTTTCATGCCCTTCTTTGCGCGACGCAACCCAATTTTCGAGCGCTTTTTCCAACTCTTTGCTCACACTTTCCCCTCCTTTCTTACTGTTGTATGCAAAAACGACTGCCCGAGGTGAAGGCGTCCCCGTTCTTTTTTTGCCTTGCCATATGGTAAAGTAAAGATGAACGGCAACATGAAAGGGAGGGAACGAATGTGAGACAAATTGAAACAGTTGAGCAATTCGAGGCGGCCATTTCCGGCGATAAGCCAGCGATTATGAAGTTTTACACAACTTGGTGTCCAGACTGCGTGCGCCTGAACATGTTCATCGATGACATCATCCGCGATTACGGGCAGTACGACTGGTTCGAAATCGACCGAGACCAGTTTCCAGATCTTGGTGAGAAGTACCAAGTGCTTGGCATTCCAAGTCTTCTTGTGTTCCGAAACGGGGAAAAAATCGCCCATCTGCATAGCGCCGATGCGAAAACGCCGGAAGAAGTGCGCGCCTTTTTGCAATCGCTGCCGGCTTGATAGCCCTGCCGCGCCTCCCACGGCTCTGCCTAAGGCACGGCATGAAAACCGCCGCCCACGCTTCGGGCGGCGGTTTTCACTCCAGAGCGTATTTGATTGTATTTTCCACACGTGCCCGTACACATCCAGACGGCAGACTTAGTATTCAATCTCGTCGTAATCTTTCGGCTGGCGCGTCAATTGCGGATTATCAAACATAAATTCAATCGAAATTTCCTCATCGGTCGTCCGCGTTCGCTCCGGACGGCCGTTCGTTTTTAATTGGATTTGGATTTCCTCATCGGTTGTTTTCGTTCGTTTGTTTTCCATTGTTTTTGTCCTCCTCAACGTTAGTTTCGCAGCAGCGGCTGGACTTTTTGAATGAGCTCCGTCATTTTTGCCGCCTGTTTTTCATAGAGCACTTTTGCCTCTTGCGAATCGGTTTGCAGTGCGTACAATTCGAAATCAGCTTGCACTTTTTTCATCGCAGCCAACAGCAGCTTTTTCTCTTGCGGTTCCGCCACTTGAATTTTGTCGTCATACAAATCGACCGTCAGCTGCCCATACGAATCCACTTGGGCAAGAAAGACGTTTTCCACTGCCACTCCTTGCTTGTCAAGCTGTTCCTTCAGCCAGCCGCGGCCAAGCCCCATCGTAGCGAGCGGCTCATCCAAAATCATGCCGTCCATGATGACCGTCTGCGGCTCTTTTTCCCGCGGCGGGTTTGGGAACACGTCGCCGACAGTGAGCGGCTGCTTTTCCCGCTTCAGCAACACGTTCAAGTCGCCGTTCGGCTCAAGCACCGCAAACTCGACGTCGGCGACGCGAAACACATCTTTTTTGCGCAGCTGTTCGAGCAGCTCGTCAACCGTATATTTCTCCCGTTTCAAATTTTCCTCTAAAATTTTGCCGTTTTTAATAAAAACCGTGGAGTTGCCCTCGACAAAATCGCGAAATTTCTTGTTGCGCAGCGAGAGTCGAGCGACAGCCACTGGAAACAGCGACCAAATCAAAATGCTGGTGATGCCTTCTTGCAGCGAAATTCCTAAGTCGACCGACATCGTTCCAGCGATATCGCCGACGGTAATGCCGACGATGTATTCAAAAAACGACAATTTTGATAATTGCTTTTTGCCGAGAATGCGGGTGATCACAAACAACCCGATTAAAATGCAAATCGAACGAATGGCGGTTTCTAACCATATAGGCATCGATCATGCTCCTTACTTTCCGTGATATTGCGGCTCCTCGAACTCGAGCCGGCCGATCCGGTCTTTCAGTTCGGCGATGATCTCCTCAGTGGAAAGCATCGCCTCATGAAACGTCCGCTGCGCCGTTTCATCCTGGGAAGTGAGCGCCAGCTGTTGCAGCCCAGCGTGAATGCCTTTTAGGCTCGCCAACGTTTGTTTCACTTGCGAGGCAACAGTCATCCGCGTCCCTCCTTATCCTTTCGGGCGGAACAAGAGCGCTCCGATAAACCCGAACACAATAGCGGCGGAAATGCCGGCGCTTGTCACTTCAAACATGCCGGTCAACACGCCGACAATGCCGTGTTTTTCCGCCTCTTGCATCGCGCCGTGAACGAGCGCGTTGCCGAAGCTTGTAATCGGAATCGTCGCCCCGGCGCCGGCAAAATCAATGAGCGGCTCATACAAACCGAATCCATCCAAAATCGCCCCGACGACGACGAGACTCGTCAACGTATGCGCAGGTGTCAGTTTAAACACATCCATCAAAATTTGCCCGATCACGCAAATCAGCCCGCCGACGACAAACGCCCAAAAAAACATGGCCAACACGCTACGCCTCACCTCCGTACTCGATCGCCACCGCATGGGCGATGCACGGGATCGTTTCGTTTTGCTGAAACGACAATGGCGACAACAGCGCCCCTGTCGCCACCGCCAAAATGCGCTTCAGTTCGCCGCGGCGCATCCGTTTGATGAGATGCCCGTAAACGACGACAGCGGAACAAGCCGCCCCGCTCGCTCCGGATAAAACCGGCTGTCCGTCACGGTAAATGAGAAGTCCGCAATCTTGGTAGCGCTCTTCATCGATGTCAATGCCGTGCTGACGCAGCAAGTCAAGGGAGACTTGGCGTCCGATTCGCCCTAGATCGCCGGTGACGATCAAATCGTAATACGATGCATCGATTTGCATGTCGCGCAAATGCGCCTCAATCGTATCGACCGCCGCCGGCGCCATCGCCCCGCCCATGTTGAACGGGTCGGCAAGCCCCATATCCACAACGCGGCCGATCGTCGCTGCCGTCACGCGCGGCCCGTCCCCTTTCGGGCTGACGATCGCCACGCCAGCTCCCGTTACCGTCCACTGCGCTGTCGGCGGCTTTTGCCCGCCGTATTCGGTTGGATAGCGGAACTGCTTTTCGACAGCGGTGTTATGGCTTGACGCACCGGTTAAGATATAGTCTGCCCCGCCATAGTTGGTAATAAAAGCGCTGAGCGCAAGCCCTTCCATGGAGGTTGAGCAGGCGCCAAAAATGCCAAGATACGGCATGCCGAGCGTCCGGGCGGCAAAACTTGTCGGCGTCATCTGGTTGATCAAATCGCCGGCGATGAGAAACTGCACGTTTTCCTTCTCTAATCCGGCCTTTTCCATCGCCTGAAACGCCGCCTCCTCAAGCAACACGCGGTGCGCCTTCTCATACGATTCCTCGCCAAGCCATAAATCTTCATGCAAAAGATCGAAATCATCAGCGAGGCGGCCGTTCGCTTCAAACGGCCCGCCGACGGCAGCGGTCGCGATAATCGCCGGCTTGTTGGCAAACACCCATGTTCGGTGCCCTTTGAGCATTACAATCCCCCCCACTGGGTCGCAATCGTTTTGACAAGGGCGATGACAAACGCGGCAAACGTGCCGAACAAAATGACCGAGCCGGCCAGTTTAAACATGTTCGACCCGACGCCGAGCACAAACCCTTCTGTCCGATGCTCAATAGCAGCGGAAATGACGGCGTTGCCAAATCCCGTCACCGGCACAGCGCTCCCCGCCCCGGCGAATTGAGCGATCCGGTCATAGACGCCGAGGCCAGTTAAAATCATTGACAAAAACACCATCGTCGCAACCGTTGGGTTCCCTGCTGTTTGTTCGGTGAAGTCAAAAAAGTACATGTAAAAATAAGAAATCGCCTGTCCAATCACGCAAATGATGCCGCCGACGAGAAACGCGCAGGCGCAGTTGCGGACGATCGGGCGCTTCGTTTCCCGCTCTTTTTCAAATAAGTGATACTCTTGTTGGACTGGAGTCAATTTTTTTCGCTTTTCATTCGCCATAACGACACCTCTTATGTTTGCTCTTTGCTCAGCGCCTTAATGCGCCCGATTTCGCGGTTGACTTTTCGCCCATCCCAATGCCGTTTCCCCATGTTCGCTTTTAACTCCTTCGTTTTCCAAAAAATTTTCAAATCACTGGAAGAAATGATGTCATAACCAGGAAACATGTTGCGCAATCGGCTATCGACGTCCTTTTCAATCTTCTTTCGATTCCACCGCTGCAAATGCGGAATTTGATAAGCAACGAGCAACTTCTCGCCCGTGTTGACCGCGACAACATCCCGGACGTCGTCGCGTTGGCGCAAATAGGAGGCGGCCCGCTCGGCCGGCCCTTGGTCAAGCTCGGCGTTCTTCGTCGTCCCGGATGTGTGCGCCCGAAGCAAGTTTGCCCCTTGCAGCGATTGCTTTTGTTCGGTTTCCTCTTTTGCGCAGCCGCTGACCGCGATCACCACGGCGACAACGACCAACCACCATGTTTTCATCGCCATCAACCCATTCGTTTTATGTATTTCCTTGAAGCGGGGGAAAAGGTTGGCGTGCTGCCAACCTTCCCGCCCCCAACATAACATCCGCCTCAGCAAATGTTATTGTTGTTTATATTGTGGCTCTTCGTTTTGAATTTCTTGCACGCGTGAGTTCACTAAATCGATGACGGCTTGCGTTTGTTGAGCAGCTTGTTGGTAAAGCTGTTTAGCGGCTTGGTTTTCCGTTTGCAACGCAAACGTTTCAAAGCTGGCTTGAGCGGCTTTTAATCCCGCTAACGTTTGTTTCACTTGTGTAGCAACAGTCATGACTTATGTCCTCCTTAATGGTGTGGAATTGTTGGTGACAATCATTAGAATGTTTTTTTTGCCGCTGAATTATAATTGTAATTTTCTGTAAAACAACCAGTCATGTTTCCTGCTCCTTTAAGCGCAAAAAGGGCGCCTTTGCTCGAGGCGCCCTGATCGTTCATGATTTTTTATCGATTTTATCAAAATAACCGCGGCCGAGCGACGGGTTGTTTAAAATGCCGGCCATCACCAAAATGCTTAACAACGCATGATACAGATGTTCGTACTTGCCAAGGTCGATGTCGACGCCAAACGTCTCCAGCGCCAGTACGACAAACGACCCGATCCCGAGCCAAAGCCCGTAGTTTTTAAAACGCTCCACCGTTTCTGTCCCCCACTTGCTCCATGGCTAAATCCATGAGAATGGTCTCCGCTCCCCTTCGTCCCGGTCATGGCCTTCTTCATGATGCTTTTCTTCATCCCGCACATCTTCGACCGCTTCGTCCTCATCGTCCATGCGATGCGGGAACAGCCATGGGTCGCGGATTCGTCCGCGCGGCGCAATCACAACATCATCAGCGTGAATGATCAGCTTGTCGACATGAATGACTTTTGCTTTTTTTCGATCCGACATGCCCATCCCCCCTTCCTTTCGCCTACGTTGCACTGTTAGACTATGCAAGGAGAGGAAGCGGAGTATAGGCGCTTCTCACGGATTTGTGCTATTTCTTTACGACCGGCGGCCGGCCGCAGCCGCAGCCTCTCGGGCGCCGCACTGGCTGGGTTGTTGAAGTGAGCGCCCAAGCCGTCGGTTTGGGCGAGATTGGTTTCGTCATGGCCTCATCCCTCCAGATGAAAAAAATGTATGGCTACTGCTATTGTATGGCCCTATCGGCCAAGGGTGCGCCTCATTTTTCCTTGCGCTCGTCCGGGTGGGGCACAATCGCGTTTTCTTGGCGCAGCGTACGGAAAAACCAGCTGTCCGGCCGTTCTTCGTCACGTACTCCTCCCGTCTCTCCTTGCAGCTGCTGCAGCTGGCGGCGAAGTTCGTCGTTTTGTTTCATCAGCTGCTTTATTTGCTCATAACGTTGCTTGCTTTGGTAAGCCAGTTCCCTTAACACTACATTTTCTGCCTCTGCTTCTTCGAGCCGGCGCTCCAGCTCAGCAATCCGCTCAGCCAGCCGCCGTTCATCTATCCCTTTTGTTCCTGCCTTCGCCGCTCCCCGTTGTTCTCTCATTCGTCATCTCCCCCTTTATTTCATCGTCCGGCAGACGCCTGCCGACAAAAAATCCGCATCTGTCCCAACACATTTACCTATATCATTCATAGTATACAGTAGTCCCAAACCATTAGGCGTTGGGGAACAAATGAACGATAGGAGGAACGAGAAAATGGGCCATTACCGTCGCGATACGGAAAGGGTATGCATCAGAACACGCAAAATTTATGACTGGGTGACGCGGCAAATCGACGTGCCATTAAAAAGCTTCAGCGGCGATGATTTGGAAACGATTTTCCCATCGGACACTTGTCCGGGAGACGGGACGATTTGCGACTTTTTGGCGGCGCAAAACATGGACCCGCAAAACTTTGCCATTCGTTGTTTCTTGACAGACGCTGCCGGAAATCCAATCGATCCGGTTGTTGACCAGGATGCGCTGATTTGCCAAGAAATCATGCAGCCAAACGGCCGGCAGCCCGTCAACGTCACCCTTCCTTCCGGGGAGACCGTGACATTGCAAAAAGTCAAAGCGCTCGTCAAAGGACACGTCGTTGTGCAAATTGTCAGCCCGACCGGCACGGTGATTAGCCAATCGGCGCCGATTCCGTTTGCCACGGCGCAAACATTCATCTTATGCGCTCCGGAAGGCACGCAGCTCAATTGCCATATTTCCTTCTTTGAATGCGATACAAGCTTAGTTTGCACGGACAACTTCACTCAACTCGACGTTTCCATCACCTTATGCCTTGAAGTCCAAGTGGAAGCTGACGTCAAAATCGAAGTTGAAGCCCGCTTCTGCCAACCGCGCGAAGAACTTGCCGAAGCTGCGCTGTGCCCGACAACCAAATTCCCGCCACAATGCCCGGACGTATTCCCAGCAATGTAACGTCCCGCACCGCTTAGGCTGTTGTTCTCAACAACAGCCTTTTTTATATGGCATTTGCCTTCCGCGTATACATAAGATAAAAATGGAAGGGGTGGAAAACGAGTGAAAAATGCGAATGATGACCGGCACCTCCGCCTGCAGCAGCAAATTATTCACTACCGGTCTGAAGCCGCCTCGTGCAGGCAACAGATCAAGCAGCTTGAGGCCGAACTGGAAAAAGAAAAAATGCGCAGCGCCTATCTAAAAGAAAAATTGCGTGAAGCCGAAACAGTCAACGCCGAAATGTACAAGAAAAAGATCGCGGCCTTGGAGCGCCAGCTTTTGTTGTATGAAATCGCGCTCGAAGAGGCAGAGCATCGCGTCTCCGGACCGCAACAAACCACCGGCGCCGATCCAGCCGCTTCCGTGCTGGCGCTGTTTCATTACTCGGTTATGATCCCGACGCACCTTGATGAAGAAGAAATTGTCGTGATTGGCGACTTCATCATCCGCAACAGCGGAACCGCGCCGCTTCACCATCCGGTCGTCTGCCTCCGCATCTCGCCGCCGAAAGCAGCGGTGCTGAGCGGAAAAATTGCGCTCCCCCAAAGCGGGCGCGCCGCACAGGAGGGGCTGGCTGACAGCGGCGCCGAAGGTTGGACGTTCATCCAAGAAAACTGGCGGGAAAAAGTGCGGCAAAACGGCGAATATTGGATTGCCCCGCTCCATGGCGTCCCCATTGAACCAGGTGAAGAACGGCGCTTTTCCCAGTTTGAGATTGCGGTTCGACCGTCCGGCAACGTCCGCTCCCTGACAGTCGACGGCTTCGTATATGGCGCTGAACTGCCCAAAGGCGCCGCCGCGGCCAACCGCATCGCCGTCCAATGGTAAACGGAGCCCGCCCCATCCAATGGAGCGGCTGCTTTTCCCGGCCGGCTTCAGCCGGCCTCGTCTTGTCGGCAGCAACGATCTTTGCTTGACAGCAGCAGCGGGGGCATGATGCTTCAAGTGTCCAAGACCAACCGAAAGACAATCTCCCGCCGGCGGAAGCCGTCGGCCAGCCATCCAGGCGGCAGCTTTCCGCTGCAGCCGGTCCGGATGACGCAAGCTATATAGATGCAATTTAAAGCTTTAACATTTTTCGTCTTTGCCGGTCATTGCATCCGACTGTCGAGTGACCGAACAACGCCGCGTGACGGAGGCAAGCCACACGCTTGCCTTCGACAGTCGAAAATGGGCAAACCACTTTTCTGTCAAGGATATGTTAAACTTCTTTGTTGCATCTATATAGCGTCTCTCCCCTTACGATAGCCACTTGCTGACAACCGTTTCAATCAGCGCCGCCCCGCCGGCGACTGCGAGCAGCACGATCAGCGGCTGGAAAACGGCCGGCCAAGCAACAACCCCAATATAACAAAACGCTGCACACCATATCCCGGTGCACCAGTAGCAACTTAGCAGTTCGCCGATCCAGCGCCGCAATCCGCTGCCCTTCAAAATGAGAAATACTTCTTTTCTTCCGTCCGGAAGCTCCTCCTCCACCCATTCATGGAAAGGCCGGCGAAGCCAGGCGGTGATCGTATCGTATACGATGAGCCTCGTCAGGCGAAAGCTGGCTAAACAAAGAAGAATAAAGGAAAACGGGTCATCCACGTTCCTCTCCCCTTTCCGCTCGCCGCGGCCGCAAAAGGAGGCGTGCGCTTTTTCCGCCTCCTCGGCCCGGCAGCAGGCGAACCTGCTCCGGTGCGGACGTTTACCCAAACGCTCTCCTACGCCAATCATATGATGGAGTATAGGTTTTTAACACAAGAGACAAGAAAGGAGGCGACACAATGTACCGTGTCTTTTTTGAGCGGCGGCCGACCCGCCCCCGCCTTTCCCGCGCCCTGTACGACCAGCTGACGGCGCTCCCGCCCAACACAGAAGTGAACGTGCACACGGTCAAGGAAACATACTACAATGCAGTTTTTCTCGGTTTTAAACCGCGAACCAACACTGTTTCGCTGCTTGTTGACCGCTTTTATGAAGAGGGAGGGCGCACGCTGGCCATCAATGCGGCCGCCATCACCTCGATCGATCTCCCCGCTTCCATGCGTTCCGATTCACAAAAACAGCTCGAGGACGAGGAAGAATAATCAAGAAAAGCCTTGCCGGCCAGCGCCAAAGAGCGCGGTCGGCCTTATTTTTTGCCGCCCCTTTTCGCCATGGCCTAGTGCACCTGTCTATACCAACTCGTTTCCCTTTACATACACTCTTATTAACCGACCATTGGCGCTAGGAGGAACTGATCGTGGCCTCAAAACGATCCCGCTTGTTGTTTGAAGTGTTGCACAGCTACGGCCTGTCGGAAACCGAGGTGGATATCGCCGGCGAGCTAAAAAAGGAAAAAGTATGGCTTCTGCAAAACAAAAAAACGGGTGAGCGGTGCGTACTAAAACGGCTGAATGAGGATAAAACACCTTTCCCGATTTTGCTTCATTCCAAACTGTATGAAACTGGATTTCACGTCCCAAAAATGATCCGGACAAAAACAAAGCAACTTTACGTTCAACGAAAAAACCACTATTACTACTTGATGGAGTACGTTCCCTCAAGCGGAAGCAAGCCCTCATTCCAGCAACGGATTGAATGGTTGGCCCGTTTTCACAAACACAGCCTATTCGACGATTGGATCGATCCCCATCCGCCGTCCTTCCCCGAACCGACCGACATACTGGATGCACACCAGGAAAAGACGGCGTATTTACAGAAACAGGCAGAGACCGTTAATAATGGGACCTCTCTTTCTCATATAATGAAACAGATGGCCCAGCTTGCGGCCAAAAGCTATGCGCTGCTTGAAAAAAGCGATGTCGCTGACTTTTGCCGTGAAGCGGCGAAACGGAAAGCCATTTGCCATGGGGATTATAACAGCAACAATCTTTTATTGGCCGAAAACAATAACGTGATGATGATTGATTTTGACCGCGCTTACTACGGCCTCCCGCTCGATGATTTTCGCTTTTTGCTCATTTCCTTAACAAGAAACCCGAAAAACAACGTGGTCAAAAGACTTCGGTCATTATTTGAAATCTATTTCTCCATTTGTCCGCTCTACGCTTCGTATCAAAGCGTCTACTTAGCTGATGCCATGTTTCCGCATGTGTTTTACAGCGAAATCATCGGCCAAGAGACGCGAAAGCGGGCGACAGGCAGCCAGCCGCCGTTGGACTTGCTCATCCGCCTCGCTGAGCAGGAAAGGAAAAAGTTCGCTTTTTTGTCCGACTTGTCGAAAAGCGAGGGATCAAGAACATGAAACGAACGATCGCCCATTTTATCCATGAAAAAATGAAAATTAACCAACGGTTTATTTACAACCAAATGGTTCGTTTGAAAAAATACCGGCCGATCATTATCGGATCGTTCGCCGATGACGGCAGCCATCCGTTTCCGCTTGTCAATTATTACCATCTTAACGATATTGGCCATTTCGGCCGCTTCGCCAAAAAGCAAAACATCGTCGCCATTCACGCCCATCATGGAAAACACGCCGTTGAAATTCTTCCGCTTTGTGTTGCCCATGGCATTCCCCTTATTGTCAGCATCCGCGGCCGCGACGGGTCGGCGAAATATAACAGCTTCCGGCGCAACCAAAAGCGGTACAGCCTGCTTAAAGAGCACGGAGCGCTCTTTCTTCCCGTTTGCCGTTACCTGGCTGACGAACTCGTTACGTTAGGATTTCCCCCAGAAAAAATCCATGTCCTCTACGGCGGCATTGAGCTTGATTTATTTCCGTACCGCGAACGGACCATTCCAGCAAGCGGGGATATCATCATTCTCTCAATCGGCCGGCTCGTCGAGAAAAAAGGGTTTTTAACGCTCGTGCGCGCCTTTTGGCGCGTGCGGGCGAAACACCCGCGCTGCCGTCTCCGCATTATCGGCGCCGGAAAAGAGGAAGAAAACATCCGCCGGCTTGTCAATGAGCTCGGTCTCGCTCCGTTTGTCGAATTGCCCGGCGCTATGGATGCCGCCGCCATTGCCCAAGAAATGGACCGCGCCCATCTGTTTTGCTTGGCAAGCGAGACAGCTCCGGACGGAGACATCGAAGGCATTCCGAACGTCCTGAAAGAAGCGATGGCAAGCGGGCTGCCCGTTGTCTCAACCAACCATGCCGGCATCCCTGAATTGATCGAACACAGACGCACCGGCTACCTCGCCCCAGAAAAAGACGACAAAGAGCTCGCGAACGGCATCTGCTTTTTCCTCGAACATCCGGAGCAAGCCCCCTTGTTTACCAAACAGGCGCGCAAGGTGATCGAACAACGGTTTAACCTTGCTAAGCAAATGAAGGAACAAGAGCGGCTGTATGATTTAATATCTTCCCGAAAGAAGTCTCCCACTTCTAAGCGAAGTGAAAGTGGGAGATGAATGTCGGTTGGCGTTAGCCAACGAATAGGATAAAATCTGGTTAGAACGGACACCTTCGGAACGAAGGGACTCGATCAGCTGCCGAATGGCTGGAACGCCGTTAGGCAGCACGATGTCGTCAGGCAACAGTACGGCCAACGGTTCGCTCCCGACAAATGACTTGTCAAGCCGGATTGCATCTCCCAATCCTCTCGCGTATGGCTGGCGCGTATAATACAGCCGTCCTGGCGGAACGAACTCATCTTTTAGCAAGTGCGCTTTGTTTTGCCGCTCTAAAAACGCTTCAAGCTCCAAGGAGCGGTCAAAATAGTCGACAATTAAATTTTTCGTCCTCGATACGATCATGAGCAGCTCTTCGATTCCGGAGGCAAACGCCTCTTCGACAATGTATTGGATCGCCGGTTTGGCGCCGATTGGAAACATCTCTTTCGGAATCACTTTCGTCACCGGCAAGCTTCTTGTCCCATATCCGGCCGCGGGGATGATCGCTTTTTTGACCATCGTTGTCCCCCCTTGTCTTCTTTTTATACCTTATCGTATTCGCTTTCGAATGGCAGGGAAGGTTGTCCGGCGAAAATAGGCCATGTCATTTCCAGCGTTTTAGGCGCTTGCCATATGGCAAACAAAGCTTGTCCATTAATACGCTATAAAAGCCGGACATTTCGCGAAGGAGGTCTATAAGTCATGAACATTTGCATCATCGGTGCTGGCTACGTCGGACTGACCACTGCAGCCGTCCTTGCCGAACTGGGGCATGAGGTGCATTGCATCGATCATGACGAACAGAAAATCCGCCTGCTCAATGACGGAAAGATCCCGTTTTATGAGCCAGGATTGGAGGAACTGATCACCAAAAACTCTAATTATTTAACATTCAGCGGCCGCTGGGACTACATCAAACGGGCAGCCGTCATTGTCATTTGCGTCGGCACCCCGCCGCGGCCGGACGGCAGCACCGATTTGCGCTATATTGAAGCCGTGCTCGACCGCCTAGCGGCGACAGTAGAATCGTACAAAACGATCGTCACGAAAAGCACGGTCCCTCCGGGAACAAACGAATGGATGCGGGCGGAGCTCATCGGAAAAGGAACGGCGCCGCATTTGTTTCGCATCGTGTCCAATCCGGAGTTTTTGCGGGAAGGATCAGCCGTTTATGATATGTTTCACCCCGATAAAATCGTCGTCGGGCTCGAACCGGACGATGACCGATCGCTCGCCGTCATTCAAGGAATGTATGCCGGCATCAACGCCCCGTACGTCACAACGAGTTTGACCGGCGCTGAACTGATCAAATACGCCGCCAACGCCTTTCTAGCAATGAAAATCTCATTTATTAACGAAATGGCGCGCATTTGTGACGCGTTTGCGGTCGATGTCAACGACGTCGCCTATGGGATCGGCTTGGATCCTCGCATCAGCCCGCACTTTTTGCAAGCCGGACTCGGTTACGGCGGCTCCTGTTTTCCAAAAGATGTGAAAGCGCTCGAACATGCAGCGCGTTCACGGCAAGTGGAACCTCATTTACTGAAGGCCGTGCAGACCGTCAACACCACCCAACTCGATCTATGTCTTCAGAAGCTGCATGAGCAGCTCGCCCCACTGGCCGGCAAAAAAATCGCCGTGCTTGGCATCGCCTTTAAGCCCAATACGGATGATACGCGGTTTTCCCCCGCCGAATCGCTCATCCGCCGCTTAAGCGAAAGCGGGTGCACGGTCGCCGCCTATGATCCGAAGGCAAAGCTCACGGCTCCCCCCGCCAATGTCAAACAGGCAAAGTCTGTTTACGAAGCGGTTCGGGAAGCGGATGGTTTAGTGATCGCCACCGATTGGGACGAATTCCGAACGCTTGACTGGTCGCAAGTGAAAACGATGATGAACGGGACGCTCGTGTTTGATGGCCGAAATTGTTTGGACCGCCGCGCTGTCGAACAAAGCGGTTTATGCTATATGGGGGTGGGGCGCGGATGAACATTCTCGTCACCGGGGCAGCCGGGTTTATCGGCTCCCATTTATGTGAAAAATTGCTCGAAGATGGCCAACACCAGGTGATCGGCGTTGACAGCTTCATCGGACCAACGCCGGCGCCGCTCAAGGCGAAAAACATCGCCGGCCTGCAAGCCCATCCGCGGTTTGCGTTAGTTGAAGCCGATTTGCTGACTGCCGATTTGCCGGCGCTGCTGCAAGGGGTGGATGCGGTGTACCACCTAGCCGGCATGCCCGGTGTGCGTACGAGCTGGGGAACAGACTTTGCCGCCTATGCCGTCCATAACATTTCCGCCACCCAGCGGCTGCTTGAAGCGTGCAAAGACTTACCGCTTGAGCGGTTCATCTATGCTTCGACCTCGTCTGTTTACGGCGAGCAGAGCGGCAGGCTGTCAGAATCTCTCGAACCGCTTCCGCTCTCCCCGTACGGCATTACAAAGCTGACCGGCGAGCATTTATGCCGCGTCTATTTTCGCGAGTTCGCCGTACCGATCGTCATTTTGCGCTATTTCACCGTCTATGGCCCGCGCCAGCGCCCGGACATGTCATTCCACCGCTTTATCCGCCAGCTGCTGGCCGGCCAGCCATTGACCGTCTTTGGCGACGGAACGCAATCGCGCGATTTTACGTATATTTCCGACTGCATTTCCGGAACGGCAGCCGCCCTCGAGCGCAAGGAAGCTGTCGGGCAAACGATCAATATCGGAGGGAAAGAACGGGCATCGGTTCATGACGTGATTCACCTGCTGGAGTCGCTGACGGGAAAACAGGCGACCATCCACTATGCGCCGGCCGCCCGCGGGGAGCCGAAACAAACGTGGGCCGACTTAACGAAAGCGGAGCAGCTGCTCGGGTACAAGCCGGTTGTGACACTTGAGAACGGCCTGCAAAAAGAAATCGAATACATCCGTTCATTGTATGGGGATGAACGTTCATGAACATCGCTTACGTTTGCACAGAAAAACTGCCTGCCCCGGCGGTGCGGGGCGGGGCCATTCAAGTGATGATCGACGGGATTGCCCCCTTGATCGCCCGCCGCCATGATCTGACGATTTTTTCCATTGATGATCCGCTTTTGCCGTCAGAAGAGACAAACGGACGCATCCGCTACATCCGTTTTCCAAAGGCCACTTATGAAACAGACGTAGCCCGTGCGCTTTCGGCGTGCAAGTTTGATGTCGTCCACGTCTTCAACCGGCCCGTTGCGCTCGCCGATTACCACGCCGCGGCGCCGCACAGCGCCTTTGTATTGAGCCTCCATAACGATATGTTTTCGCCTCTGAAAATCACAGCAGAGCAGGCAGAGCGGGCGCTCAACGCCTGCACCTTGCTGACGGCTGTCAGCGAATACATCAAACGGACGGTAACCGGCCGTTACCAAGTCGATCCTCGGAAAGTCAAGGTCATTTATTCCGGAGTCGATCTGGCGCCATACGTTCCTGCCTGGACGGAAGAAGGAAAGCGCATCCGCCGGGCCGAACGGCAAGCGTACGGGCTTGCCGACCAACCAGTCATCCTGTTTCTCGGCCGGCTCAGCAAAACAAAAGGACCGCATTTGCTTCTGCAATGCTTGCCGTCCCTGTTGGCCCGCCATCCGGAAACAGTGCTCGTCATTGCCGGCGGGAAGTGGTTTAGCGACAACAGCCGAAGCGAATATATCGACTGGCTGCATGAGCTGGCGGCACCGTTTGTGGAGCACGTCATCTTCACAAACTACATCCCGCACAGTCGCATTCCGAAACTGTTCTTAATGGCCGACGTGTTTGTGTGCAGCTCGCAATGGCACGAGCCGCTCGCCCGCGTTCATTACGAGGCGATGGCCGCCGGCATTCCGGTCATCACGACCAACCGCGGCGGCAACGCCGAAATCGTCCGCCATGGCGAAACCGGACTAGTCATCGACGACTATCCAAACCCGCACGCTTTTTTGGAGGCGATCGATTACATCCTTTCAAACAAACAGGAGGCGGAAACCATGGCAAAAAACGCACGAAAGCTCGTTGAAGAGCAATTTCAATTCGAACATGTGGCCCAGCGGTTTGAAACTGTTTATACGGAAGCACACTCCTCTCTTTTTTCAGACCAATAAGGCTGCCTAATGGTTTTTTAAGGCGGTCTTTTCTTTTGTCCCCAGCCCGCTTCGGCAAAACCGGCCACACCGCTTTTTTGGCCGTCGCCGCCCCCGTTAATGACCTCCCGCCGCATCCGGCGTCAGCAGCCGCAACCGAGGCATAGAAGAAATATCCTTACAGTAATGAGCTTACCCAATCCAATTTCCTTCTACATACATACCCTAGTAGCAATCCCTCATCTTTTGAGGAAACCATCTGAAATACCCGGCAGGAGGGATAGCGTGAAGCCGATCGTCATTGAACCGTGGCCTGTTGATGAAACGACCCATGAATTTTTTGTCCCTGATTATATTATCCAGCTGGCAGAAGAGGTGCTGAAACACTACGATTTATCCGTTCAAAATATGCAAATCGTCACAACCAAACCGGATAAAGGGGGGGCGATTTGGAAACTCGAAACAAAATCTGGCCCGAAAAGTTTGAAACTGCTGCACCGAAGGCCAACAAGAAGCTTATTCAGCTTGGGAGCGCAAGAATACCTGGCAGAGGTGCGCAAGGCGAGAGTGCCGCCGATTGTCAAAACGAAGAGCGGGAACAATTATGTGGAAGCAGGCGGAAAACTGTGGTTTGTGGCCGAATGGATTGAACCGTTGACGCCAGTCACAAAAGATTTGGAAGGGGCCAAGCAGCTTTGTTACGCCCTTGGCGAATTCCATCGCCTAAGCAAAGGATACATCCCTCCGCAGAAGGCAGAAATGGCCTCACGGCTACACAAATGGCCAAAAAACTATGAAAAGATGATCACCAAAATGAGCTGGTTTCGGAACATTGCCCACTGTTACCGTGAAATGCCGGCAAGCTCGCCATTGCTGGAGGTCATCGATCAATTTGAAGAACAGGCGCGAAAAGGCATGGAACGATTCCGTCAATCGAAATATTGGGAGCTAGTCGGACAAGGGACGACTGGTTGGGGATTGGCTCATCAAGACTATGGTTGGTCCAACGGCCAAATGGGAGCGGACGGAATGTGGATTATTGACCTTGATGGAGTGGCGTTTGACCTTCCCATTCGCGATTTGCGAAAACTCATCAGCGGCACCATGGCGGATTTATACCGGTGGGATGCAAAATGGGTTCGGGAAATGATTCTCGCGTACCATGAAGCGAACCCGATCACGCCTGAATTGTACGAGATTTTGATGATTGACTTGGCCATGCCAAACGAATTTTACAAAAACATCAAAGAAATGGTCTACGAGCCCGAAATCTTCCTCAATGAACAAACAGCGCAATTAACTCGAACAATCGTCGAAACTGACCAGTCAAAATGGCCCGTATTGGCGGAGATCGAAAAAGACTGGAAAGGAGTGGGGCCAACGTGAAGATTTTGATGGTTTGCACAGAAAAACTCCCCGTTCCCCCTGTGCTCGGCGGGGCGATCCAAACGTATATTGCCGGCATTCTCCCACATGTAAGCCGCTTCCATGATATCACCATTTTGGGCATCAGCGATTCATCGCTACCCGAAGAGGAAACGATCAACGGGGTTCATTACGTGCGCGTACCGGGCAAAGTATTTGAAATATACCGGGAAAACGTTGTTCGTTATGTGGAAGCGAACGAGTTCGATCTCATCCACATCTTTAACCGCCCCCGCCTTGTCCTTCCGATCCGGCAGGCGGCTCCTTACGCCAAAATTACGTTAAGCATGCACAACGATATGTTTCATCCGGAAAAAATCGACCCGGATGAGGCAGCGGCAGCCATCGCAGAAGCAGCCTCCATCGTAACGGTCAGCGATTATATCGGCCATGTCATCCGCAGCCTATACCCGCAGGCATCGCCAAAATTGCGCACGATTTATTCAGGGGTGGACAGTGAACGATTTTTGCCGGGGAACCATCCCAAAATGCAAAAAATCCGCAGCGACATCCGACGGGCGTATGGACTCGAAAACAAAACGGTCATTTTGTTCGCCGGCCGCCTGTCGCGCAATAAGGGAGTCGACAAACTCGTTTTGGCATTGCCGGAGCTGGCCAAAAAGTTTAAAGACATAGCGCTTGTCATTGTCGGAAGTAACTGGTTTAGCGAAAACGATATTACCGATTATGTCGCATACGTAAGAGCGCTGTCCAAAAGAATGCCTGTGCCCGTCATCACAACAGGCTTTGTCTCCCCAAATGAAATCCAAAATTGGTTTGCGGCTGCTGATGTGTTTGTCTGCACTTCCCAATGGCAGGAGCCGTTGGCGCGCGTCCATTACGAAGCCATGGCGGCAGGCCTTCCGATCGTCACGACAGCCAGAGGCGGCAATCCAGAAGTCATTTTGGCGAATGAAAATGGCCTGATCGTGGAAAACCCAGAGAACCCAAGCGATTTCGCCGACAAGATCGCCCAAATATTATCCAATACATCTTTGATGAAAAGAATGGGCGAAAAAGGACGCGAGCTGGCTGTTTCGCTGTATCATTGGGAGCGGGTCGCTTCGGAGTTATTGGAAGTGTGGGAGCAAGCCAAAGAATTCGAATCAACAGCTGCTCTCACAACAGAACTGCAAACAGAAGAGGCATTCGGACAACCGGTGTCGCCTCAAACGGACCCAAAAGAAACGGAACGGTCGAAAAAGAATACAGCGGCGCGGACAATGCCTCCCAAAACAGAAAAAGCGAATGTGAAAAACGAAAAACGGAAGAAAAAACGTGCCGCCTCACTGGCAGACGATCAACAGAGCGCCAAACAAAAAGAGGCGATGGCGTCACAAACCGAAAGCGCAAAAGGCGCTCCTGCCCCCCGGAACGTGCAAACCGGCCGCCATTCGAAACCTTTTACTATTGCAAGCGGCAACCGACAGATGCCAGGCTCGGCGACAAAAACGCATTTGAACCGCAAACGGGCTCAAGCAAAACATGATGACAAGCCTTTTGCAATTGCAAGCCTTCCGGGCGCAAATGGACCATCGTCAGCAAGAAAAGCGGCAAGCCTCAAAAAATAAACCGCAAGCCAAACGGGAATGTCTCCTGCAACAGTGAGGGGCGGCATGAACTATGGCCATCCCTTTCCCGACGATGCACCGCATCCGGGCAACGCTGTGCTTCGACGCGGGAAAGGGAAACCGTTATGGCAGAAATCCGATCATCGTTACGGAAACAAGTCCGGCGCGGCCGATAACGGTTTCGTTCCCCCGCTCGTCGGCGATCACCAATTCATCCGCTGTGCATCGCTTCAGCACACCTTCATAGCTTTGCTCCTGCGTGACAAACTGACATTTAAGCGGCGGCAAATGGCCGGGCAGCTTTGTTAAAAAGACGAGCTGTTCGTCAAGCGGCATCGCTTGAAATTCCTTTTTGGAAAGAAACGCCTTCGTTTCTTCTCTTGTTTCGTCTTGTTCATCGATGGCGCCTATTGCCGTCTTTTCTGTCCGGCTGGTCCACGTAAACGTCTCTTGCATATGCACAGTGACGCGCACCGGTTTCGGCTGTACGATGTAAAGCAACGGCTCTGTTTCCATCGCCTTATGTTTGCGCATGCCGATCCTCCTTTCATGCTTGCCTTCTTTCTATATGTATGCCCCCCGTTCCAACAAATTGCTCTTCAGACAAAAAACAGCCGCTCCGTATTTGGAACGGCCGGCTGGCTGCTTTAATATCCCAAAATGTGATACCCGGAATCGACATGAATAATTTCCCCGGTGATGCCGCGCGACAAGTCGCTGAACAAAAACAGCGCCGCATCGCCGACTTCTTCCTGCGTCGTCGTCCGGCGGAGCGGAGCGCGTTCTTCGATTTGCTTTAAAATCGAGTTGAAATCGCTCACCCCTTTGGCCGACAGTGTGCGAATCGGTCCAGCGGAAATGGCATTGACGCGGATGCCGTATTTGCCCAAATCGTTCGCCAAATATTTCACGCTCGCATCAAGCGACGCTTTCGCCACACCCATAATGTTGTAGTTTTGCACGACGCGCTCGCCGCCTAAGTACGTAAGGGTGACGATGCTACCGCCTTCCGTCATCAGCTCTTTCGCTTCACGAGCCACCGCGGTGAGCGAATACGCACTGATGTTATGGGCGAGCAAAAAGCCTTCGCGGCTGACATTCATATACTCACCGCTCAAGTCTTCTTTATTGGCATAGGCGATGCAATGAGCGACGCCGCGGATGACGCCGACTTGTTCTTTGATTTGCGCGAAACATTGAACGATGTCTTCGTCTTTTGCCACATCGCACGGCAGCAGAAGGGAGCGTTCATCCCCAAGCGTATCGACCAGCGCCCGCACCTCTTTTTCAAACCGCTCGCCGGCATACGTAAACACCAACCGAGCGCCGGCAGCATGAAGCGAACGAGCAATGCCCCAGGCGATGCTTCGTTTGTTCGCCACCCCCATCACGACATATGTACGTCCTTCCAATGATAAGACCATTCGTTCATCCTCCCAATTATCATTTATTCTTAGCACCAGGTGTTAATTCTATTATAGGCGATGCGGCAAACAATGTAAATGCGCGCTTTCTTTTTGCCTTTTGGCTCCTTCATGCTGCCGGCGGTTTTTCCCACTTTGCAAAACCGACTCAATTCGCTAATATGGTATATGGTACATTTGAATGGAGAGGATCGTTCCATGGATCATGACCGTTTTTCCCAATCGAAGCTTGATTATCACTTATTATTTCTTTTATTCTTAATGGCCGTGGTGAGCGCCATCGCCATTCACAGCGCGGAGCCGATGCTTCCCGAGAAGCTGCAGAACGTCAACTTCGCTTCCAAGCAGCTGCAATGGTACGTGATCGGCGCCGTCGTGATTGCGTTCACCATGATCGTCGACTATGATCGGCTGTTTCAAATCGCTTGGTATTTGTACGGATTCGGGATGCTGCTGTTGCTTGGGCTGGAATTGAACGTCCCAGGATCAGTAACCATTAAGGGGGCGACGAGCTGGTATCATCTACCTGGAGGCAACTTTCAGCCATCCGAGCTGATGAAAATTTTTATGATCATCGTCCTAAGTCGCATCATCGTCAACCATCGGGAAAAATATCCCGAACCGACGATCAGCGATGATTTTAAATTGCTTGGCAAAATCGCTTTGACCGTCTTGCCGCCGCTCATTTTGCTCGCCAAGCAGCCAGACATGGGCATGTCGATGGTGTTTATGGCCATCACCGCCACCTTGGTGCTCGTTTCCGGCATCCGCTGGCGCATCATTTTCGGCATCGTCTTTTCCGGAGTGGCGGCCGTGGCATCCATTGTATTCATATACTTTTATTTTCCGGACTTTTTTCATAAATATATCATTGAAGAAGATTACCAATTAAACCGGTTTTACGGATGGCTCGCACCGTATGAATATTCGACCGACCAAGGGTTTCAGCTCATCCGTTCGTTGATGGCCATCGGCTCGGGGGAGCTGTACGGGAAGGGGCTCGGCAATTTACAAGTGTACTTGCCTGAGGCGCATACCGACTTTATTTTCGGGGTTATTGCCGAACAGTTCGGATTTGTCGGCTCAAGCATCGTCGTGTCTCTCTTTTTCCTGCTCATTTATCGCATGATCCATATTGCCTTGGAGAGCAACGATTTATACGGCAGCTATTTATGTGCCGGCGTCGCGGGCATGATTACGTTCCAAGTGTTCCAAAACATCGGCATGACGATCGGGCTGCTGCCGATCACCGGGCTGCCGCTGCCGTTTATCAGCTACGGAGGAAGCTCGCTCGCCACGTACATGCTGGCGATCGGCCTTGTCTTAAATGTCCATTCGCGGACGCGGAAATTTATGTTCGCGAGCGATGAATAGCCGCTTGCCCATTACCGGCAGGCGGCTTCGTTTTTGCCGGCCGCCACCCATTTTGCGGCTGTCCCGGCGCAATCTCCTCTTTTCTTTCTATTGTCTGACGGACATACTGGTAGTATACCGACCATAGTCAGAAAGGAGAGCATCCTATGGCCATTGACATTATCGGCGATATTCATGGCTGTCGCCGAGAATTTGTTGCGTTGACAGAAAAACTAGGGTATGTATGGAACGAAGGGATTCCCGTTCATCCTGGCGGCCGAAAGCTCGGGTTTGTCGGTGATTTGACCGATCGCGGTCCTGAATCGCTGAACATGATTGAGATCGTCTCCGCCCTTGTCGAGCGAAAGCTGGCTTACTACGTGCCGGGCAACCATTGCAATAAGCTGTACCGCTTCTTTTTAGGGCGCAACGTGCAAATCGCCCATGGTCTTGAGACGACCGTCTCCGAGTACCGCACCTTGCCTCCAAGCGAACAGGAGATGATCCGCCGCAAGTTCATCCGCCTGTATGAACAGGCGCCGCTGTACGCCGTTTTGGATGAGGGGCGCCTTGTCATCGCCCACGCCGGCATTCGCCATGATTATATCGGGCGGACGGATCAAAAAGTCAAGACGTTCGTCCTATACGGAGACATCACCGGCGAAACGAACCCGGACGGGACGCCGGTGCGCCGCGACTGGACGAAGCGGTATCGCGGCGACGCATGGGTCGTCTATGGCCATACGCCTGTCAAAACTCCGCGGTTTGTCGGACGAACCGTCAACATTGACACCGGCTGTGTGTTCGGCGGTGCGCTCACTGCGTTGCGCTACCCGGAAATGGAGACCGTCTCGGTTCCGTCATCGATGCCATACGTTCCGGAAAAATTCCGTTCGTTCCCGTAACCGGCGCTTCATGAGCGCACCGTTTCAATGAGATGCGCCATGTCCCCGGGAAGCGGAGCGGCAAATGTCAACCAGCGGCGCGCAAACGGATGGAAAAACGAGAGCTGACGGCTATGGAGCGCCTGGCGGTCGATCATCTCCCGACTCCCGCCATAGAGGTCATCCCCAGCGAGCGGATGGCCAACATAAGCCAAATGGACGCGGATTTGGTGCGTACGCCCGGTTTCAAGCTGCAGCGACACGTGCGTATAGCCGCGAAGCCGCTCGAGCACCCGGAAATGAGTGACCGCCGGCTTGCCGTCCTCCCGCACTTCGCGGGCGATGATGCTGTCTCCCCGGCGGCCGATCGGCGCATCAATCGTCCCTTCGTCATCAACCATGACACCGTGGCAAATGGCCTCATATGTGCGCGCCACCTTCCCTTTTTGCTGGAGCGTGGACAACAAATGGTGAACGTGGCGGTGCTTGGCAACGAGCACAAGCCCGGACGTGTCGCGGTCCAATCTTGTCACAATATGGACGGTTGAATCGAGCCGCTGCCTTCGGTAATGGTGCAGCAGGCCGTTGGCAAGCGTTCCGCCCGGATGATGGCGCGACGGGATCGTGGCCAACCCGGCCGGTTTGTCAACGACAAGGACGTAATCATCTTCGTACACGATATGAAGCGGCATCTCTTCCGGATCCATCCAATCGCTCGTCCGCTCCGGCGGAAACACAACCGACAGCGTCTCACCAGCGCGCAGCACGCGGCGGACCGTGACTGGGCAGCCGTCAATCAACAACGCCCCTCCATGGAATTTAATATCGGTAAGCGCGGTTCTTGAAATGCCCATCTCCTGCAAAAACTGGCGCAGTAGCTTTCCGTCATGTTGTTGATCGATCAAAACGGTCAGTGTAAACGGCGGCATGTTTGTCTACCTTTCCATCAAAATCGTGATCGTGTACCGACGCCGGCGCGCTTCCTCCGCCGAAACAGCAGCCGACCAGCAGCCGGATGGGCATCAATCGGCGATGAACGAATCGCGCACCCGCCGCCAAAACGGAAACGGCCGAAAGCGGGCGAAACGCACCTTTTCATCGGCCACCCGGCATTGAATCGATTTGACTTCTTTATGTACGAGCGACAAATGGTCGACCGTAATTTGAAAATCGACGTGGTTGACCGGCTTGAGTAAACACGTATGGTGCGCCGGCAGCACGAGCGGCGAACCGATTGTCCGAAACACGCGGTTGTTGATCGACGCCATCTCGGTCACTTGAATCGCCTCGAGCGACGGGTGCAAAATCGCCCCGCCGAGCGCCTTATTATAGGCCGTACTCCCGGTCGGCGTGGAAATGCACAGCCCGTCGCCGCGGAACCGCTCAAACAAATCACCGCGAATTTCAACATCCATGACGAGCGTCCCACTCACACATTTCACCGTGCATTCGTTGAGCGCTAAATACTTCGCCTCGCGCCCACCGTTAATGTAACGAATCGTCACCTCAAGCAGCGGGTACTCCACCACTTGATACGGTGTTTTGGCGATGGCAATCACGAGCTTTTCGATTTCTTCCGGCACCCAATCGGCATAAAAGCCGAGATGGCCGGTATGGACGCCGACAAACGCCGTCTTGTCCAACCGATGGCAATAGCGATGGAACGCGTACAACAGCGTTCCATCCCCGCCGACGGAAATGACCAAATCCGGCGCTTCCTCATCATAGCGCAAATCAAAATCAAGCAAATACGTCTTCATCTTCTGCGCGAGGGCGTTCGACACATCATCCCCTTTTGACGTAATGGCGAAGGCCAGCGGCGCATCAGTTCGTTTCATTGTCCTTCCCCTTTTGCTTCTTGTTTTCGTGAAAAGGCGGCCTGCGCTTCTTGAATTTCAACGCGGATTTTCGACATTTCCTCATCGAGGCGGTAGGCAGCCTCCGCCGCGCGCTGCAGCCGGGCTTTAATATCTTCCGGAAAGCGGCCGCTGTATTTGTAGTTCAGAGAGTGTTCGATCGTCGCCCAAAAGTTCATCGCCAGCGTGCGGATTTGAATTTCCGCCAAAATATTTTTCTCGCCGCGGATCGTCTGCACCGGATACCGAATGACGAGGTGGTATGAACGATAGCCGCTTTCTTTCTTTTGCGTGACATAGTCGCGCTCCTCGACGATTGTAAAATCGTTGCGCTGGCGCAGCAGCTCGACGACCGTTTTAATATCGTCGACAAACTGGCACATGATGCGCAGTCCTGCAATATCTTGCATCTCTTCCTCGAGGCGGTCGAGCGGGATGTTTTTCTTTTGCGCCTTGTCTAAAATGCTGGCAACCGGCTTCACGCGTCCGGTGACAAACTCAATCGGCGAGTGCGCTTCAATCATCTCAAACTGGGCGCGAATGCCTCGCAACTTTACTTTCAGCTCTTCGACTGCCTGCTTATACGGGGCTAAAAACAAATCCCAATGGTTTACCATCGTACCACCTGCCTATCTATTTTCAAATTCCTGACAGCCTGGGCCAAGAGAAAGCATCCGCACCTTCCCAGCGCCGCTTTGACGGTAAGCGGCCTTTGGCGCGCTCCGCCTCCCCTTACGCCCAAAGGCAGGCAACCGGACGGCTCATCCGGTAAAAAACATCTCTTGTACTGCTCGTTCAAGCACCTCGCCATAGTTGGCGTTGTCACGAATATTTTCGAGCAAATATGACAATTCATCGTGAAACTGTTCAAGTTCGAGCACTTCTCCCCCGCATTGAAGCCAAACCGGTTCCTTGGCGTCAAGCGCCTCTTTCAGCTCGGGCCACCATGGCTTCGGAACCATGACATATAGAAAGCGATCCTCGGTTTCCAATATATACACAAACGCCAATGCATCTGAGTCAACAAGCATATGGCGCTTCGGCATAACACCGGCGGGCAAAACAAGCGCATCATCAACCTTCAGCCAGAGCCGGCCGTCTTTTCGCTCTGCCCGCTCGACGATCCATTTTTCGTTCATGCTTTCTCTCCTTCCACACCAACCATCCGCCCTTTATTTTACCATATTCAGCCTATGCGGGCGAAATAATTGATATTCGCCGAAAAACAGCTGATAATAGAGGGAGACGATGATCTTTCCCGAGGGAGATTCACGATGCATCAAGAGGTCGAAATCGAATTGAAAAACTTGTTAACGGCAGCGGAATTTGCGGCCGTCCGCGCCGCCTTCCGGTTGGATGATGGCGCTTTCTTCCGCCAGGAAAACCATTACTTTGACACTCCGTCATTCGCCTTAAAAGAACGGGCGGCAGCGCTGCGCATCCGGGCGAAAGAAGGGCGGTTTACGCTGACGCTGAAACAAACGCGGGCGGATGGGGCGCTTCTCGAGACGCACGTGCCGCTCACCCCTTCCGAAGCGGAGGCGCTGCTCACGGGCGTGCCGCTGCACGGAACGATCGCGGCCTTGCTTGCGGAACTGGGCATTGATCCATCCAACGTGCGCCATTTCGGCTCTCTTGTCACCGAACGCGCCCAATGGCCGTACGAAGGTGGTACGCTTTTCCTTGACCGCAACTTCTACTTGCAAAGCGAAGATTACGAACTTGAGTATGAAGTGGATCACGTGGAAGCGGGTGAAAAGCGGTTTTTGCGCCTGCTTGAGGCGCTCGGCATCCCGCGCCGCCCGGCGCCAAACAAAATCGCCCGCTTTTACGCCCGCATGAAAGAAATGGAGGAAAGACGATGACCGTTTCGCCATTAAAGCTGCTCATCGAATGGCAGGCGCTCCATGCGTTCTCACCCGGACGCTCCAGCCTGTTGCCATCGCCGGTGCCATCCTTGTTTTCAAGCTTGCTTGCCGAATCGCTCAGCCGCGGTGAGGAATCGTCTGCCGAGGCGCCTCAAGCTGCCCTAAGCGGTCAGCCCCCGGCGCCCGCCGGCCATCGCAGCGCCCCGCTCGAACATGAAGCGGGTGCTGCAACCAACTCATCTTCTTCCATCGATGCTTTCATCGCGGCGGCAGCGGAAAAATACGACGTTGACCCGCAGCTCATCCGCGCCGTCATTCGCCATGAGTCAAATTTCCGTCCCGATGCGAAAAGCCCGGCTGGAGCGCTTGGACTCATGCAGCTCATGCCAAGCACGGCAAAAATGCTCGGCGTCCACAACCCGCTTGATCCGGCGCAAAACATCGACGGCGGCGTAAAATATTTGCGCCAGCTCCTTGACCGGTACAACGGCAATATCACTCTCGCCTTAGCCGCCTACAACGCCGGGCCCGGGCACGTCGACCGCTATGGGGGCGTGCCGCCATTTGCCGAAACGCGGGCGTATGTCGAACGCGTGTTGAACAGCTACCGCACATAAACGAGCGGCGCTCGAGGCACTTTGTTTGAGATCCATGCGTGCTGTTGATAAAATAGCAATCAAACGACAGCTAAAGGAGCATCCGCGATGGGAGGACAATGGCAAACTCTTTATGAAGCAATCGGCGGAGAAGAGACGATTGCGAAGCTGGTCGAAGCGTTTTACCGCCGCGTGGCCGCGCATCCAGACTTGCGGCCCATTTTCCCTGACGATTTGACGGAAACCGCCCGCAAGCAAAAACAGTTTTTAACACAATATTTAGGCGGCCCCCCTCTTTACACGGCAGAGCATGGACACCCCATGCTGAGGGCGCGCCATCTCCGCTTTGAAATCACGCCGAAGCGGGCGGAAGCATGGCTTGCCTGCATGCGGGCAGCCATGGACGAAATCGGCTTGTCCGGGCCGGCGCGCGAACAGTTTTATCACCGGCTCGTACTCACCGCCCATCATATGGTCAATACCCCAGATCATCTGGACAGAAAGGAGCATACCCTTGAGTGAGAAGTTTGCTGGGAAGACGACATCAACTTGCTACCCTTCCCAGCCGCTAGGCAACACGAACAAACCGCTCGAGCTGTATTTGTTTATCGATCCTTTATGCCCGGAATGCTGGGGGCTTGAACCAGTCATCAAAAAACTGACGATCGAATACGGCCGTTTTTTTACCTTAAGGCACATATTGAGCGGAACATGGGCGACATGGGGCGCGCACAAAGGAACAAAGCCGGAGGCAATGGCCAAAGCATGGGAATGGGCGGCTTGCCGCACCGGCATGTCATGCGACGGCAGCGTTTGGCTCGAAAATCGGATTTCAAGCCCGTTCGCCCCATCGCTCGCCATTAAAGCGGCGGAAATGCAAGGAAAGCGGGCCGGCCTCCGCTTTTTACGCAAGCTGCAAGAACAGCTCTTTCTCGAAAAACAAAATGTCTCTGATTTGTCGGTGCTCGCCGAATGCGCCGCCGAAGCTGGTCTTGACGTCGATGAATTTCTGCGCGATATGCACTCACCGGGAGCGGTAAAAGCGTTCCAATGTGATTTGAAAATCACGTCGGAAATGGATGTCGACGAAATACCGACGCTTGTCTTATTTAATGAAAACATTGAAGATGAAGGCATTAAAATTTCCGGATGCTATCCGTATGACATTTACGTCGAACTGATCGCCGAAATGCTTGGCTTCCATCCCAAGCCGTCTCCTCCCCCTCCACTGGAATCATTTTTAAGCCATTTTAAGTTCGTCGCCACGAAAGAAGTTGCCGTTGTGTACAATTGGACCATCCAAGAAGCGGAAACGGAAATGAAAAAGCTGCAGCTGAAACAAAAGGTCGAGCGGGTGCCTGTCAAGCATGGAACGTTTTGGCGCTATATCGAAAAAGCCCGCCTGTAGCGTGCGACCGACAAGAAAAAGCCCGGCCGAAGCCGGGCTTTTTCTTGTCGTCAAGACAACAAAGGGGATGGGAGAATTTGTTCACGGTCAAACAAAGGGGTATCAGGTTTTGTCTTCCGTTCACATCTTTATCTTACCAAACGCCCGACCGGATTGACAACCCGTTTGCTCGTTTGTTCACATTATTGTCATAATTCCCTTCCCCGTCGCTGTTTGTCATGACTGCATGGACAGCGGACATATATTGAACATAAAAGAACCGAGAAAGAGGCGAACAACGTGAAAAAACGAATCGTTTTATGCGTTTGGGCGGCAGCGGCCATCGCCGCATTTTTCCTTAACCTTTTAGGCCTTATGCGGCTGCTTCCCTTGTGGGCGACGATGCCGCTGTTGTTTTTGACGCTGCTTGGACTCGTGGCGTCTTGGAACCGCCGCCGCCAGTTTAAGGGATTTTCGTCAAAACGGCTGCGGCTGTAGGGAAAATAAGACGATATACGTTTTTCGATATGGATGCAGGCGTGGAGCTGCATCCATTTTATTTCCCAAGCAGCCGCTCCATTTCCTCAAGTTTTTCCGCAAATACTTGGCATGCCTGGCGGATCGGCTCGGCGCTCGTCATATCAACGCCGGCTTTTTTCAGCACTTCGATTGGGTAGTCCGAGCTGCCGGCTTTTAAAAAGTCAATGTACCGTTTCACCGCCGGTTCGCCTTCCTCTAAGATTTGTTTGCTGAGCGCTGTTGCCGCGCTGAAGCCGGTCGCATATTGGTACACATAATAGTTGTAATAAAAATGCGGAATGCGCGACCATTCCAAGCCGATTTCTTGGTCGACCACAATCTCATCGCCAAAATACTTTTTGTTTAAATCATAATAAAGCGAGGTGAGCGTCTCAGCCGTTAACGCTTCGCCCTGTTGCGCCTTCAGGTGGATCAGATGCTCGAATTCCGCAAACATCGTCTGCCGAAAGACAGTGCCGCGGAATCCCTCAAGATAATGGTTCAACAAGTACAACCGTTTCTTCTCATCATCAATCGTTTTCAGCAAGTGATCGTTCAAGAGCGCTTCATTGCACGTTGACGCCACTTCAGCGACGAAAATCGAATAATGGGCGTACGGATACGGCTGCGTTTTGCGCGTATAGTAGCTATGGACCGAGTGGCCAAACTCATGGACGAGCGTAAACAAGTTGTGAACGTTGTCCTGCCAATTGAGCAAAATGTACGGATGGGTGCCATACGCTCCCGACGAATACGCACCGCTCCGCTTCCCTTTGTTCTCGCGCACATCGACCCAACGGTTGTCAAGCCCTTCTTTGACGATCGCTACATACTCCTCGCCGAGCGGCGCCAGCCCGTCAAGCATATATTGCTTCGCTTCCTCGTACGTCACGTCCATTTTCACATCTTGCACAAGCGGCGTGTACAAGTCATACATATGGAGCTCGTCAAGCCCCAACACTTGTTTGCGCAGCCGCACATAGCGATGCAAAAGCGGCAAATGTTCATGAACCGTGGCAATCAAGTTGTCGTACACGCTCTCCGGGATGTTGTTGGCATCGAGCGCCGCTTGGCGCGCCGATTCATAACGGCGGACGCGGGCAAAAAAGTTATGTTTTTTCACCGTTCCGGCAAGCGTGCTGGCAAACGTGTTTTGAAACTTTTCGTACGTATGGTACACCGCATGGAACGCATCGCGGCGGACGCGGCGGTCAGTGCTCTCCAAAAAGCGGATGAACCGGCCGTGCGTGACTTCGACTTCCTCACCGCTTTCATCGATGATCGTCGGAAACGTCAAATCAGCGTTGTTAAGCGCGCTGAACGTATTCGATGTCGCCTGCATAACCTCGGCCGCCTGCGCCAATAACGCTTCCTCCTCCGCCGACAACACATGCGGGCGCTGGCGTGTCACTTCGTCTAAGGCGTGCGCGTATAAGCGAAGCGGCTCGTATTGCTCAAGAAACGAACGAAGCACCGCTTCATCGATGGATAAAAGTTCTGGGACGATGAACGCCATGGCGCTCGACGCCTCGCTGTATAAGCCCTTCACGCGGTCATTCAGCCCTTGGTAAAACGAGTTGGTCGTATCTTGGTCATAGCGCATATGGGCGTATGTATACAGCTTGCCGAGGCGCATGGATACTTCATCCTGGTATTGCAACGCTTCATACAGCACTTGCGGCGATTGCCCAAGCCGTCCTTTGTACTCGCCGAGCTTTGGGATCATCGCTTTCACCTGTTGGAACTCTTGCTCCCAGGCGTCATCAGTCGGAAAAATATCCTCAAGCCGCCACGTTTCCTCGACGGGGATTTCGCTCCGGGACGGAAGCGATTTTTTGGCCTTATTGTCTCCCACCTTTATGTCCCTCCTTTTAATATCGATACACGAATTATTATTCACCATTTTTGGCTGTTTTTCCTGTCTTTTGCTTATTTTTTCCGCCTCCTGACATCTCGAGCGCTGTCCAGTACGAGGCAAGCGCCGGCGTCCGCTCGATTTGCTCAAGAAGGGCGGCATCTTGGCGAATGACATCTTCGACCGTCGCCGGGAATGACAGCGGTTTGGCTAAGTACAACTGTCCACCGTCCTTGCAACGTACGTAGCCAAGCAGCCTGAGCCAATGCACATATTCGCTGACCGCCTGTCGGTAATCATCCCGTCCAACAAGCGGCAGCCGGCGCGGCATAAGCCGTCCGGTGCGGATTTGCTCGTCGACCCATCCCAACAACGACGCCATCGTGACCGGCCGCCCGGGCTGCCTGAGGAACGGCAAAAGCACGTACGTCTGCCAAATGAACGGCGCCGTCTCCCATAAATACCCCCGCGGCACTGGCCAGCCTGCTTCGGTCGGAAACAGTGACGGAACGATGCCCGCCTGGTAAAAATCAGCACAAATGCGGCGCACGGTTTGGTTCGGATAAAGCGGAAACGTCCGCCGCCATTGTTTTTTTCGTTCGAGCCATCGCTCCCAAAACTCGGATGGAAGCGGCAGCGGGCAGGGGGCCATCCAATCGGGGAACGAAAACGACGAAAGCGGAATCGAATCGACCACGGCCAATGTTCGCTGCACCGATAGCGGCAACGGGCGAAAAAGACGGATGAAGCGTTTCGTCTCTGGACTGTAGTACCATATATGTGGAACGACTGAATGTGGAGCGCGATGGGCAAACAACCATTGAAACCGGGAGAGCTGCACTTCCCCCGAATATTTTGGCGAACGCCGCAAATGATGGGCTCCTAACACCCACAACGGGCGGATGCCAAGGAGACGGTAGCCGTCATTGCGTTCGCGAAACAGCGATTCATCGATCGTGGAACATTGGTATTCGAGGGCATAAAGGTGTGGGCCATGGCGGAACAATACGTCAGGACGCTGCTTGATGGCGGGCAAATACGGCTCGAGCTTCGCCTCCATGCCTTGGCGAATGAGCCACGCGAACAAGTCTCGCTTCCCAGTTAAGTGACGCTCCGACTCCGGTTCATGCTCGACCGGGCAGGCCGCCCCTTTTCGATGGGCGAAATGCGGCAAACGGTAGCGGCCCGACCGGAGCACCACTTCTTGACGGCACGCGGGACAAAAAAACGGTTCCTGTCGTTTCAGGCGCATCAGCCCCTCTCGTTCCCATCTTTCCGCCCCGGCAAGCGAAACCGTCCTGCCATCAGCGGCGAGAGCGACAAACAACATGATCACTTCCTTTCCAGTAAAAAATAGTTGTCCGTGAGCGGGAACAGCTGGAATTGTTCTCTGCTGCCCCCCCTTCACCGTTCGGTTCTTCCCTTTTATTCGTTGACCATCGCCGGTTTTCCTGCCCAAAGCCAAACTGCGTCGAAAAAAGTCCGCCGATTCGGCGGACTGGCGTTTACAAGCGGTTGGTTACAACAGAGGCGACAACAGCCGGGAGACCGATTCAGCGATACGCACCCGGAACGGGCGCTGTTGAAACTGTTCGTAGTCGATCATGGAAGCGTGGCGAAAATCTTCCAAAAAGTCGCGGACGAGTTTATGAATGCTGTCGGTATAATACAAAAAGGCGTTCACTTCAAAATTCAAATGAAAACTGCGCATATCCATGTTCGCTGTGCCGATTGAAGCCAGCTCGCCATCGACGACAATGACTTTGCTGTGCAAAAACCCGCGTTCATACTCATAAATTTTTACCCCTGCCTCCAGCAACTCTGGGAAATACGAGCGAGAAGCGTAAAAAACGATTTTTTTGTCCGGCCGCTTCGGCGCAAGCACCCGCACATCAATGCCGCTTAGCGCTGCCACTTTCAGCGCCGTCAAAATGTCTTCATCCGGCACAAAATACGGCGAAGCCACCCAAATCGACCGTTTCGCTGCTGTGATCATAGCAAAATACAGCTGCTTAATGACCTCCCACTTTTGATCCGGACCGCCGGCGATGAGCTGGACGCCGCCTTGCCCTTCTTCTACAATGAGAGGCGGCGACAAGTAGTCCGGCGTCAGCAGCCGCTCTCCCGTCATATAATACCAATCTTGCAAAAAAATAAGCTGCAACGTCCGGACTGCTTCGCCCCGGATCAACAAATGCGTGTCGCGCCAAAATCCGAAATACTCGTTTTTTCCTAAATACTCGTCGCCAATATTCAGCCCGCCGACAAAGCCAACACTCCCGTCAATGACGATGATTTTCCGGTGGTTGCGGAAGTTGATTTGGTTGCTTAAAAACGGCAGGCGCACCGGCGAAAACGGGATCATCTCAACCCCGGCAGCGCGCAGCTCTTCGATATAATCGTTCGACAGCTTCCAGCTGCCGACAGCATCATACAAAAAACGGACGCGCACACCTTGGCGCGCCTTTTCTATCAAAACACGCTTCAGTTTTTGTCCGATTTCATCATGACGAACAATATAATATTCCAAGTGGATATGATGCTCCGCTTTCTCCAACTCAGCAAAAATCGCCGCAAACGTCTCGTCGCCGTTGGTCAATACTGCCGTTTGCGATGCCAATGACACAGGGTGTTGGCCAATGCGGTAAGCAAGATGCAACAACGGACGCTGATGGGCAGCCATGGGCAGCCGCTCGATCGCAATCGGCGACGGCTCTTGAAACCTTAACAGCACCGCCTCATCAAAATCCGCTTTCTTTTTAAAGCGACGCTGCTGCCAGTAGTTGCGTCCGAACAATAAATAAAACAAAAAGCCAACGATCGGGAAACTGCCTAACACCGCCAGCCAGGCGATCGTTTGTGCCGGCTTTCGGTTTTCAAGCGAAATGACAAAGGCAATAAACACCACTGAACAAGAGATGAGCACGCTGAAAATGCCGAGGAGCTTCCCTTCCCAATAATCGTGCGTCAAAGCCAGCAACAGGCCGACGATGCCAGCAAGAATGGCCACTCTTGATGCGTTTCTCAACCAAACCCCTCCAACTGATGTTCCTCTTTCCCCTTATTCTTTATACTTGACTTCACGGCCAACGGTTTCACGGTTTTCCCTTCTCTTTCCTATCTAGAAGGGTCGGGAAAGCAGCCATTTTCGAAATCAGTGACCGACGGGTGCGAAAAAGCGTGCTGTTATAAAGCTTCTCCATTTGAAAACAACAGGGTCAACCCGCGTTTTCTGTCCGCCCCCTCCAAGCGCCCCAACAAAGAAAACGCCGATTTCTGGCGGCGAAATCGGCGAATGAACGAAAAGGTTATGGAGCTGGAAAATACCGTTTTACGGTCTCAAGCGCATTGTCGCCCATAATTTCAGTTCCGTATTCCTCAAGGCGGTAAATCGTCAGCTGTGAATCGTTTCCGTATTCCAGAAGAAGGCTGAGCATATTGTCGATATCATGCTCGCTATATTGTTCGGTAAATTGTACGAACAAGTAATAACGCCCTTCAAACTGGAATAAACGATTCGACAAACTTGAAAAGTCGGCGCGGTGAGCCAAGGAGATGACGTCTTCAATGTCTTTGAACGAAATGATAAATTGAAGCACGTCTTGTGCTTCTTCGTCTCCGGCCGCATTGTTCCGCCCGAAATGGAAGTGATGGCCGAACAGCGATTCGATCTTCTCATCAGCCGAGAGCGAAAACTCGCGCCATTTCTCTTCTGGAAGCGGCAGCTCGAGCTTGCTGCCGTCTTTGGACAGCTGCGCTTTCGTTACAACAACCTCAAGTCCTTTCTCAAGCGCCTGCACTTGAATCCAAAGCGGACCGTCAAGCGAAAAATCGCTTTCGCCGTGAACCTCATCCATCATTTCCCAAAACAATTCTTCGCTTCGTTCCCGATTGTACCAAATTTCCTCGCGGTCAAAGCCGCGCTCCTCTATATCAACATAGGAAATGTAGAACTTCACCGTATGTTCATTGATGCGTTCGATTTCCATTTCTCAACTCTCCCTTCTAAAACAGAGAAATAAAAAAGGAAGGGATTGTGCCCCTGAAACTATTTAAATCAAAACTTATGATCTTGTACTTTTATTTTATGATAAAAAGCGAAAGAAGGGAAATAAAAAAACGTATTTTTAAAAATTGGTTATGAAACCGGCCATGTCCTACTATAATGGTGATGAACACGGACGGAATGAGGGACGTCTATGGTGGATGAATATTTCATCTCGATTTTATTAATCATTGGCATCGATGTCATTCTCGGCGGGGACAATGCGGTTGTCATTGCGTTAGCAAGCCGCAACTTGCCGGAACAAAAGCGGAACATCGCCATTGTCCTCGGCACGGCGCTGGCGATCGCCGTCCGCATTTTGCTGACCGCAGCGGTCGTATGGCTGTTGACCATCCCGTTTCTGCAGCTAGCTGGCGGCCTCCTCCTGTTTTGGATCGCCTTGAAGCTCATGGGGCAAAAAGACGAAAAACATGCCGCCATTAAAGCCGAACCGTCGCTTTGGAAAGCCGTCCAGACGATCGTCGCCGCCGATGTCGTTATGGGCATGGACAACGTCATCGCCATCGCCGGAGCATCCCAAGGACATATGGGGCTTGTCATCTTTGGCTTTCTTTGTTCTGTTCCTATCATCATTTTAGGCAGCAAAATCATCCTTTATGCCATGGAACGGTTTTCGTTTCTGATTTATGCCGGCGGCGCCCTTTTGGCATACACAGCCGGAAACATGATCACTGCCGAAGAGCGGTTGCGTCCGTTTTACGACCCGCGCTGGGAGGCGTTGTTTCCGGTCTTAACGGCCGTTCTTGCCGTTTTGCTCGGCTTTGCAGCCAACCGGCGGACGCGCGCCGTGCGCTGACCGGCAAGTGTGAAAAAACTTCTACATGGCAAGCCATGTAGAAGTTTTTCTTACCCGTTTACCAGCCGCTGCGCTTCGCGGAGTTGGTAGGCCCGCACTTTGCGCGGCAAAAAACGGCGGATTTCATCTTCGTTATAACCGACTTGCAGCCGTTTTTCGTCAATGATGATCGGCCGGCGCAAAATGCCTGGGTTTTTCTGAATCAGCTCGTACAAATCTTGCAACGGCAAAGATTCCAAGTTAATGTTCAACTTTTGGAACACTTTCGAACGGGTCGAAATGATTTCATCCGTTCCCGTTTCCGTCATCCGCAAAATTTCTTTAATCTCTTCAACCGTGAGCGGTTCAGAGAAAATATTGCGTTCGACATAAGGAATATCGTGCTTCTCGAGCCACGCCTTCGCCTTCCGGCATGACGTGCAGCTCGGTGATGTGTATAGTTTGACCATTTTGATCACTCCTTTTTCACAAGGAATCCCTTGCTTCCCTCGTCCGTCAGACGACAGACGTGCACCGCTATGCCGGTTTGACGTCTGACAGCATAGCGACACGGCCTGGACGCCAGTCTGGCGATCAGCCGCTTTGCCAATCGTTTGCAAATTGAAATGACTTTAACATGATATATTATACAATACATCGGCCAAGAAAGATATAGTTTTTCGATGATAAATGCAATTTTCTTTCTTTCCTCTTCCAAAGTGAAGGCAAATCCTCTACAATCAAAGTAGAAAAGGAAAAGGGAGGAAGAACCGATGGCCGGCTATTTCATCGACTTTGCCATTGCTTCGGCATTGATCGTCGTCCTCACCGCATTGATGGGGAACATCAGCAACACGATCGGAGAGCGGATGTTCGGCCGAAACAAAAGTGGAAAGCATGTCGAGGCCTCCCGCCGCATCCAACAAGGATGGAAAGTCGTCGGGGGAAAAAAATAACGCGCCAAAACAGGCGCATAGGCGGGTGCCGCCTCTTTCACCGTTCGCACCATGCGGCGGTGAAAGAGCGGCGCTTTTTTCGATTCGGCTAGGCATACATCGCCCGATACCGCTTATATTCTTCCTCTGAACAAAGCACAAAATGGCCAGGCGTAATTTCGCGGAATTCGAGTTCCTCTCCGTCTTTGTAGCCATGTTGCGCCGGGTCGTACATGATCCGCTTGCGCGTCCGCTCCGTTTCCGGATCTGGAAGCGGAATAGCGGAGAGCAATGCCTTTGTATACGGATGGATCGGATTGCGGTACAGCTCTTCCGATTCAGCGAGCTCGACCATTTTCCCGAAATACATGACGCCGATCCGGTCGCTGATGTATTTCACCATCGATAAGTCATGGGCGATAAACAAATACGTCAGCCCTTTTTCCCGCTGCAGCCGCTTGAGCAAGTTGACGACTTGCGCTTGGATAGAAACGTCAAGCGCCGAGATCGGCTCATCGGCGATGATGAATTCCGGCTCGACGGCAAGCGCCCGGGCGATGCCGATCCGCTGACGCTGACCGCCGGAAAACTCATGCGGGTAGCGGCTCGCATGCTCGCGGTTCAACCCGACCGTCTCAAGCAGCTCATAGACGCGCTGCATCCGCTCCTCTTTCGTTTTCGCCAATCCGTGGATGTCAATGCCCTCAGCGATAATGTCGGCGACCGTCATCCGCGGATTGAGCGACGCATACGGATCTTGGAAAATCATTTGCATTTTTCGGTTTAACTCTTTCAGCTCTTTTTTTGATTTTTTGCCGTGTACGTTAACGCCGTTAAACAGTACTTCTCCGTCTGTCGCCTCATACAGCCGAATGATCGTCCGCCCCGTTGTCGACTTGCCGCAGCCCGACTCGCCGACAAGGCCGAACGTTTCCCCTTTATAAATGTCAAAGGTGACGCCGTCGACCGCTTTGACGACCTCGCCGCGGCCGGCCGGGAAGTATTGTTTTAAGTTTTTCACTTCAAGCAGCTTTTGCTTAGCCACGCGGCTTCCCTCCTTTCCGGGCGACGATGTCAGCAAACCGTTTCATCCGTTCGCGCACGATCGCCGGCGGTTCCACTTTCGGTGCCTTTTCATGCAACAGCCATGTCGCCGCATAGTGCGTATCAGACACTTGGAACATCGGCGGCTCGAGCTCATAGTCGATTTTGAGCGCATACGGATTGCGCGGCGCAAACGCATCGCCTTTTGGCGGATTTAACAAATCCGGCGGCGAGCCCGGGATCGAATACAGCTCCGTATCTTTATGATCAAGGCTCGGCATCGAGGCGAGCAATCCCCACGTGTACGGATGTTTCGGATTGTAAAAAATTTCATCCACCGTGCCGATCTCCACGATTTTCCCGGCATACATCACCGCCACTCGATCGGCCATGTTGGCGACAACCCCTAAATCATGGGTGATGAAAATAATCGACATGCCGAGCTTTTTCTGAATGTCTTTCATGAGCTCCAAAATTTGCGCCTGAATCGTCACATCCAGCGCGGTCGTCGGTTCATCGGCGATCAAAATTTTCGGATTGCACGCCAAGGCGATGGCGATGACAACACGCTGGCGCATTCCGCCGGAAAATTGGTGCGGGTATTGCTTCATGCGCAGCTCGGCGTTTTTAATGCCGACCAGCTGCAATAGTTCAATCGCCCGTTTGCGCGCTTCCTCTTTCGACAGCTTTTGATGTTTTAAAATCGATTCCATAATTTGCTTTCCGATCGTCATCGTCGGGTTGAGCGACGTCATCGGATCTTGGAAAATCATCGAAATTTTCGCCCCGCGGATCGATTGCATGTCTTTCTCCGACAGCTTGGTCAAGTCTTTTCCTTCAAATAAAATTTCCCCTTGCTTGATTCGGCTCGGCGGCGTCGGCAACAGGCGCATCAACGCCTTGGATGTCACGGATTTCCCAGACCCCGACTCGCCGACGATCGCCAGCGTTTCTCCCTTATACAAGTCGAACGTGACGCCGCGAACCGCCTGCACTTCACCGGCGTGGATGTCAAAGGAAATATGCAAATCGTTCACCTGCAAAATTTTCTCCATCGGTTTCACCCCTTCCGTCGGCTATTTGCGCATTTTCGGGTCGAGCGCATCGCGAATTCCGTCTGCCACCAAGTTGAAGCTTAAAATGAGCAAGCTGATCACAACCGCTGGAATAATCATTAAATGCGGATACGTTTGAATCGATTTATACCCGTCATTGACAAGCGAGCCAAGCGACGCTTCCGGCGGACGGATGCCAAGGCCGATAAAGCTCAAAAACGCCTCAGTGAAGATGGCCGATGGAATTGTGAACATCGTCGTAATGATGATTGGGCCGATGACGTTCGGGATCAAATGTTTGAAAATAAGCCGTGATGTCGGCGCTCCGAGCGTCCTTGCCGCCAGCACGTATTCCATGTTCTTTAATTTCAACACTTGCCCGCGCACGATCCGCGCCATCGTCGTCCAACCGGTAATGACCATCGCCAGCGTGATGGAAATGATTCCAGGCTCAAAAATCAAAATGAACAAAATGACCATAATTAAATACGGGATGCCGTTTAAAATTTCGATGATCCGCTGCATCACATTGTCGACGCGGCCGCCATAGTAGCCGGAAATGCCGCCGTACGCAATGCCGATCAATAAGTCGATCAACGCCGCCAGCAAACCAATGTAAAGGGAGATACGCGTGCCATACCACGTCCTCACCCACAAGTCGCGTCCTAAGTCATCCGTGCCAAACCAATAGTACTCTTTCACGCCGCGCTGTTTATACACATCAACGCCGTTCGCATCCCGGCCGTCAAACGGAAGCCAATGAATATGTTCAAGCACCGGGATTTTCGGCGGAAGTTTCGCATGCCGCAAGTTTTGATCTTTATACGTCCGGTCGCTCGCCATCGGGGCGATGATCGCCATGAGCGCCAAGATGATAATCATCACGAGCCCGACGATCGCTGCCTTGTTTTCCCGAAGGCGAAGCCAAGCATCCTGCCAAAACGTCAAGCTTGGACGATTGATTTTTTCCTGCTCACCAACGTTCGGCGGGGCGGGCTGAAACCATTCCGGTGACAGTTGTTCGTATTGTTGTTTCGCCATCATTTTTTCCCTCCCGCTAACCGGATGCGTGGGTCGACAACCCCGTACAACACATCAACGATGAATACTGCCAAAATCAACAAGGCGGAATAAAACAACGTCGTTCCCATAATAACCGGGTAATCGTTCAGTTCAATCGAACGGACAAACTGCTCCCCAAGACCAGGGACAGCAAACAGTTTCTCAATGACAAGCGTTCCCGTCATTAAATTGACGGTCATCGGTCCTAAAATGGTAATGACGGGGATAAGCGAGTTGCGGATGGCGTGCTTGATGATAACCCCCGCCTGGCTGATCCCTTTCGCCCGAGCCGTCAAAATGTAGTCAGAGCTTAACACTTCCAGCATTTCTGTGCGCATAAAACGGGCGATGCTAGCGATGACCCCGACAGACAGCGCCAATGTCGGGAGAATCGTATATTTGAAGCCTTCCCAAAAAGCGACCGGAAGCCATTGCAGTTTCACAGCGATAAAATATTGCAAAAACCCCCCTAACACAAACGACGGGATCGAGGCGCCCAACACCGCAATGACCGTAGCGGTGTAATCTTCCCAATGATTATGTCGAATCGCCGCGACAATTCCGAGAATCAACCCGACGATCGTCCCAAACACAATCGCCTGAAACCCGAGCTGGGCCGACGGGCCGATTCGATCGCTGATGAGCTCTGTCACGGGGCGGTTGTCATATTGGAACGATACCCCCAAGTCTCCTTTCAGCAAATTCCCTAAATATTGAATGTATTGAACCGGCACGGGCTTATCCAATCCGTACTCTTTTAAAATAAGCGCCTTCTGTTCCGGCGTTAATTTCTCTTGGTTCTGAAGCGGCGAACCAGGCAGCAGCTTCATTAAAAAGAACGTCAACGTCGCAATGATAAACAACGTGATGATCATATAAACGAACCGCTGAAGCGTATACCGCGCCATGACCGCACCTCCTCTGCTTTTCTATAATCTTCGTTGTTTTTCGACATTTTTCGCCTTGGCAGGCAAAAGGAGAGTATATGCCTAGGCATATACTCTCCTCCGCATTTTCAAGAGAACAACGGATTACTCGACATACGCCCATTTCAAGCTGTAGTCGGCGCCGAATGTATGCGTGACGAAGTCTTTGACATACTCGCGTTGCAAATAGGCAACGCCGCGTTGGTACAGCGGAGCGATCGGCATTCCTTCAAAGACGATTTTTTCTGCTTTCAGCATCGCATCCCAACGAGCTTGCTGATCGTTGGCAAGCGTCGTTTGCGCGTCTTTGATCAGCTTGTCGTACTCAGGATTCGACCAGCCTGTTTCGTTGTGCGGGCTTGTCGACGTCCAAAGCTGCAGGAACGTCATTGGGTCTTGATAGTCCGGACCCCAGCCGGAGAACGACAAATCATATTGCATGTTGCTTTCGAGCTTCAGTTTTTGTGCAAACGGTTGTTGCTTAATGTTGATCGTCAAGCCCGGCAAGTTTTGTTCAAGCTGCGCTTTCACATACTCGCCGATTTTCTTCGCGTTGTCGGTGTCATAGTTCAGCAGTTCAAGCGTAAATTTGTCTTTGCCCAGCTCTTTTTTCGCTTGCTCCCACAATTTTTTCGCTTCATCCGGATTGTAATTGACCAAATCGCCATTCACATCGCGGAAGTCTTTGCCATCCGGACCGGTGACGAAGTCTTTCGGAACGGTGAACTTCGCCGGAATCGAACCGTTGTTCAAGAGCGTATCGACCATCGCTTGCGTGTCGATGGCCATCGCAATCGCTTTGCGGGCGTTGACGTTGTTCAGCGGTTCTTTTTTCGTGTTCATGCGCAGCCAATAGAGCGACGGATCCAATTTCGTATGGAAGTTTTTGTCGTTTTTGTACTTATCCACGAACTCCGCCGTCAAGCCGACGCGGTCCGCTTGTTTTGTTTCATACAAGTTGACGGCCGTTGCCGTGTCTTTCACAACTTTCACATTGACTTTTTCCAGCTTGACGTTGTCTTTGTCCCAGTAGTTTGGGTTTTTCGTATATACCCAACCTTGTTCGTGCTTCCACTCGCTCAACACGAACGGGCCATTGTAAAGCGTCGTATTAGCTTCGAGACCGTATTTGTCGCCTTGCGCTTTCACAAATTTTTCGTTTTGCGGCATGAACGTGCCAAACGCCGTCAAGCCGACGAAATACGGAACTGGGTTTTTCAGCTCGACTTTCAAGGTGTAGTCATCAAGGGCTTTGACGCCGACTTGGTCAAGCGGCACCTTGCCTGTGTTGGCTTCTTCGGCGTTTTTAATGTCGTACATAATGTACGCATATTCCGATTTCGTCTTCGGATCAAGCACGCGCTTCCAAGCGAATTCAAAATCGTGCGCCGTCACCGGATCGCCGTTCGACCACTTCGCGTCTTGGCGAAGCTTGAACGTGTACGTTTTGCCGTCTTGGCTCACTTCATAGCTTTCCGCGATCCCTGGCACCGGCTTGTTGTCTTTGCCTAAACGGTACAGACCTTCCATGACGTTGTTCAAAACAATGAACGACACCGCATCAGTGGCGAGCGCCGAATCAAGCGACGGGATCTCTTGGCTTTCAAGCAAGTTCAGCACCTGCTCCTTCTTCTCCGCCGGCTTTTCGCCGCCCTGGCCGCCTTGAGCGTTGTTGTTGTCCTTGCCTCCGCCGCACGCCGCTAAAAACGTCGACAGCGCGAGAAGCAGGACGAGGAAGAAAGAGAATCGCTTCTTCACTAAAAAACCCCCCTTAAAATTTATGTAGCGTATTACAAATCTTCTGAACCATTTGATTTCAGAAGATTGTACTTACATCGCTTATTATATCCTGTGTTAGTATATTTGAAAAGGATTTTTTTATTTTCTTAAATAAAAAAATTTCAAACTACTTATAAGTGGGATGAGGATCAGCTTGCATTTCCATCCGTGTTGTGCTGACTTTTGTCACCATTGCAAATAAAAAATTTCTGCCTATAAAAAAGAAAGCGCTTACAATATAATTTTTTTGCCCTTTCTCTCAGCTGCGAAGCAAATCTCTCCTGAACTTCCAGGTTTCTTCTATATTTTTCAATATAATTTTGTTAATAATTTTGACAATCTTCCCGCCCACATGATTTATGATAAAATAAGCAGTGAGAAGGGAAAGGCGGGAACAGACGATATGAAACAAACGGCTGTGCGGACTGGATGGCTCGTCGCCGCGATGCTGGCGGCAAGCGCACTCATCGTAATAGGGCAAGGAGCATGGAGTACGGTGGCCTTTATTAACGTTTCGTTTTTGCTCTCCCTTTTGCCTCTGTCGCTTGGCGGGCTTTTGTTTGTTTATGAACGCGGGTTTTTCAGCGGATTCGCATACGGGTTTCGCCGATTGCGCAGGAATCGAACGAAGGTGGAGCGGTATCTTGAGGAAGCGGCAGCAGAACATGAATCGGATGAGCTGCTCGGTCCGCGGCGTTTCGCCATCACGTATCCGCTTCTCTTTTCCGGTCTGCTTCTGTTTCTGGCGATGATTGCCGCCGGATATGCCGTGCAATAAGGTTGCAACAGCTGAATGTTTTCCGTATAATATAAGGCAAATCTAGGATCAACCGAGCGATGAGAAAGAAGAGTACATATTGGCGATGCCTTCAGAGAGCTTGTGGACGGTGCGAACAAGCGGCTAGCCATATGGAATGGGCTTTCGAGCTTCCCGCCGAACCGGCGACGCAGTAGGCGGGGACGTTCCCCGCGTTACAGGGGCCATGCGCAAAGCATGGGCTGAGCGATTGCGCTTCTTGACGCAATAAATAGGGTGGCACCGCGGTCCTACCGTCCCTATCAGAGGGCTGGCAGGGCCTTTTTTATTTTTGGCTTGAGGGAGTGAAGATCGATGAAAACCATTTTTTCCGGCATTCAGCCAAGCGGCGTCATCACCCTTGGCAACTACATCGGGGCGCTGCGGCAGTTTGTCGAATTGCAGCATGAATACAACTGTTATTTTTGCATCGTTGACCAACACGCCATTACCGTTTGGCAAGACCCTCACGAACTGCGGCAAAATATCCGCCGCCTTGCCGCTTTGTATTTAGCCGTCGGCATCGACCCGACGCAGGCGACGTTGTTCATCCAGTCTGAAGTGCCGGCGCACGCTCAAGCCGCTTGGATGCTGCAGTGCATCGTTTACATCGGCGAACTTGAGCGGATGACGCAATTTAAAGAAAAATCGGCCGGCAAAGAGGCGGTCAGCGCCGGACTGCTCACGTACCCGCCGCTGATGGCCGCTGACATTTTGCTTTATAACACCGACATCGTCCCAGTCGGCGATGATCAAAAGCAGCATATCGAATTGACGCGCGATCTAGCCGAGCGCTTCAACAAACGGTATGGCGAGCTGTTCACGATCCCTGAGGCGCGCATTCCGAAAGTCGGCGCCCGCATCATGTCGCTTGTCGACCCGACGAAAAAAATGAGCAAATCCGACCCCAACCCGAAAGCGTACATTACACTGCTTGACGATGCGAAAACGATCGAGAAGAAGATCAAAAGCGCCGTCACCGACTCAGAAGGAACGATCCGCTACGACAAAGAAGCAAAGCCGGGCATTTCCAACTTGCTCAATATTTATTCGACGCTATCCGGTCAATCGATCGAGGAGTTGGAGCGGCAATACGAAGGAAAAGGATACGGCGTCTTCAAAGCAGACCTCGCTCAAGTCGTCATCGAAACGCTTCGACCGATTCAAGAGCGGTATCACCATTGGATGGAAAGCGAGGAGCTTGACCGAGTGCTCGATGAAGGGGCGGAAAAAGCAAATCGGGTTGCATCGGAAATGGTGCGCAAAATGGAGCAAGCCATGGGGCTCGGGCGACGGCGGTAAATAGCCGCATCCAGCGAAGCCATACAAAAACGGGCAGGCGCCTATCGCCTTGGCCCGTTTTTTAATTGACTTTTGGTTCTTGCTCCATTTCCCACAGTTTTTCGAAAAATGGCTGCCCTTTGATCAAGTTTTCGCACAGCTGCTCATGCCGTTCGGACCACCCGTATTTCGTCTCGTTATACAATTGTTCCCACGCTTCATCAAAAGACATTTTTTGAATAGCGGCGTATTTTTCCGGCGCCCATTCCGTATACCAATAGCGCATCTGGGCAGTATTTTTTGTCGAATAAAGCTGGTCAAGCGCCATAAACAACAGCTGTTTCAACTGCCGCTCTTTGCGCGTGAGTCCGCACATCAGTTCCGGAGCCGGCGATAAAATGTGGTATTCTTTTTCATGCCTTGGCAGCGGATAATCCCGCTCCTCTGCTTCGGCCGCCATTTCGTAGACGAGTTGTTCCTGACGCGGAATAAGGCGGCTTTTGCGAATCGGAATTTGATAACCGATTGTATCGACAGCCAAAACGCCGGCGCCGTCCGTGACAACGAAACAATAGTCCAGCTGAATGCGTTCATGGTTTTTGCGGACATACGCCTTCTGATGTACATCGTCTAGCAGCGGTTTTGGAAGATCGGACAAGCTGTTTTCAATGTAATGAAACAGGGCCGGGGATACTTTTAACAGCGGCACTTGGTCGAGCAGCTCGATTTGATCGTCCTTGCGCCATTCATGGAAATGACAGACGTTGTATCCGTTCTCTTCTCCTTCAAACCAGTTGACCCAAATGTCGTGCAGATAAAGCATGCGAGACCCCTCACTTCCAGACGTGTTTGTCCATCAGTATAGGCAGAGGGAGGGAATTTTATTCCATTTCGTCCTCTTTCCCCCTCTAGGGGCTGCGGCTTGGAAACGTCAAGCTCCCCCACATCAAAAGAAGGCCAATAGGGAATAAATAACATTCCACCCTTGTCGAAATATAAGATACGTATTCGCTAAAACCGCGCTCTGGCGTGATGATGTTTAGATAGGCGATCACCATCATGCCGCCGACGACTGAAAAACCGAAACCGACCAAATAAAAAAACAGGCGGACCACCGGGCTTTCCCTTCCTTCTTGTCCACATCCTTGTTTCTACATATATGTTGATTTCGTGGACAACATGCCTGTTTGCGCCCGATATCCCAAAGATTCTTGTGATAATCGGACAGCGTCGGTCACCATGCGGTTTCGATCTAAGACACTCCTTGCTGTTCACCTGAAAAGCCCGCCAACTCCGCGATGTCTTTCGCTTCCATCGTCATCAATTGGACAAGCGAATATCCTCTTTCTAGGCAACGACGGATGACGGCATACCCCACAGCATAGCCTCCCATTTTCGGATGCCATCCAAGCCCGTACAAAATGCGGGAAGTATGCGGATGCGAAACGGGCAAATGTTGGTTCGGGACAATATAGCGCCGCCAAAACCGTTCCATCTCTCGATCGGTGTAATACTTCGTCCATCCCGCACACTGCTTGACGCCGACCGTCTCGGCGACGGCATGCTCCGCCAGTCCTTCCATGACGACGGCATCGAGCAATGTCGCATCCTGGCCGTCGTTCGGCAACTGCTTGAGACGGCATACATGGTTGTATTCATGCGCCACCAACGCGGCGATCTCCTCGTCGTGATGATCCGGCAACAAGAAGAAAAACAACTTATCGGCAAACGCCACCCCGCCTTTTCCTTGAAACTCGCGCACAAGCTTCCGATTTTCGTCATCCGCCGGAAGCAAAAACACCGGAACGTCAGGCCCTTTCCATCTCACCCGCTGTTCGTCATATAAGCGGGCAAGCCGCTCCCAAAGGCCTTTTGCCTTCATCTCCGGCAAAAGGCGAACGGCCTGCCGGGCGCTTCGATACATGCCATATAAGCATAAATAACGATGAATGGCGCGCGCTGGTGCATCGGCAAAAAACGGCGCCAGCCGGGCGCAAACACGGAGCGGATCGCCTTCATCTTGTTCAAGCCAACGATCAGTTGGAGCCAGTCCCATCGTCTTCCCTCCCTTTTTGCTACCTTATGTCAAGGCAACCGGGACGGTGAACGAAAAAAGCCCCGTCCGGAGTGAAGCCCGGCGCCCGTCTTCCAACGGGGCCGGGTTCGTCCGGCCGAGGCTAATGGCCTTCATTGCTATCTATTGCGCATACGCTTTGAAAATCAATGTCGCGTTATGGCCGCCAAATCCAAACGAATTGCTTAACACTGCGCGCACAGTCTGCCGGCGGGCTTCGTTCGGCACATAGTCCAAGTCGCATTCCGGATCCGGCGTTTCATAGTTGATGGTCGGTGGAATGACCCCATCGCGGATCGCCAACACAGAGAAAATGGCTTCCACCGCGCCGGTTGCGCCAAGCAGGTGACCGGTCATCGATTTTGTAGAACTGATCGCAAGCTTATAGGCATGGTCGCCAAACACTTCTTTAATGGCGATCGTCTCATATTTGTCATTGTACTCCGTGCTTGTGCCGTGGGCGTTAATGTAGTCGATGTCCTCCGGCTGCAAGCCGGCATCCTGCAGCGCCAGTCGCATCGCCCGCACGCCGCCTTCACCGCCCGGCGCCGGTGCAGTGATATGATATGCGTCAGCCGTCGCGCCGTAGCCGACAATTTCCGCGTAAATTTTCGCCCCGCGGCGCAACGCATGCTCCAGCTCTTCAAGCACGATAATGCCTGCCCCTTCCCCCATGACAAAGCCATCACGGTTTTTATCAAACGGGCGGCTTGCCGTTTTCGGATCCGGATTGGTCGAAAGGGCCGTATTCGCGCAAAAGCCGGCAAACGACATTTTCGTAATCGGCGCCTCCGTTCCCCCCGCGATCATCACATCCGCATCGCCGCGCTGAATGACCCGAAACGCGTCGCCGATCGAGTTTGCGCCCGTCGCGCAAGCGGTGACCGTGCATGAATTCATTCCTTTCGCCCCAAGGATGATTGAGACTTGCCCCGCAGCCATATCCGGAATCATCATCGGCACGAAAAACGGGCTCACCCGGCGATAGCCGCGCTGCTGGAAAATTTCAAACTGCTGCTCAAACGTCTCCATACCGCCGATGCCAGAACCAATCCAAACACCGACCCGTTCAGCGTTGCTTTCATGAATGTTGAGATTGGCATCTTTGACCGCCATAAGCGCCGCAGCGACGGCGAATTGGGTAAATCGGTCCATCTTCCGCGCCTCGCGGCGGTCGATAAACAGCGACGGATCGAAGTCTTTCACTTCCGCCGCCACTTTTGCCGGAAAGTCGTCCGGATTGACGCGGGTGACAATGTCGATGCCGGACTGGCCGGCGATGATGTTTTTCCACGTCGTTTCTGCGTCATTCCCAAGCGGGGTGACGGCGCCTATGCCTGTCACGACGACTCGTCTTTTTTCCATCATTTCCGTCTCTCCTTTTTTTATTTCGATAATATCCGTGCCGTTAACGGCCCCAGCGCAAGGCGATCGCGCCCCACGTCAGCCCGCCGCCGAATCCGACCATAATGATGAGATCATCGTCACTGATTTTACCCGCTTCCAGCTCTTCTACAAGCGAAATCGGAATAGATGCGGCCGACGTGTTGCCATATCGGCGGATCGTCGTCGATATTTTCTCTTCCGGCAGCTCGAGCCGCTGTCTGGCCGCTTCGACGATGCGAATGTTCGCTTGATGAGGAATGAGAAAGTCGACATCGTCTTTCGTGAGCCCGGCTTTTTCAAGCACACGCACGCTTGATTCTCCCATTTGCCGGACGGCGAACTTGAATACTTCACGACCGTTCATGACGATATATTCGTCTTTGTATAAATGTTTTCCTCCTGTTCCGTCAGCTCCCAACTCAAAAGATAAAATCCCGCGCCCGGGCGACACCGGACCCATGACGACCGCTCCGGCGCCATCGCCGAACAGCACCGCCGTGTTGCGGTCGGTCCAATCGGTGATTTTCGATAGTTTGTCTGCCCCCACTACTAATATATACTTGTAGGTGCCTGTGTCAATAAATTGGGCGGCCGTGACCATCCCGTACATAACCCCCGCGCAGGCAGCGCTAATATCAAGCGCAGCGGCGTTGACGGCGCCAAGCCGCTCTTGCAGCATGCAAGCGACCGACGGAAACGGACGGTCCGGGGTGACGGTGGCAACTAAAATGAGATCAATATCCTTCGCCTCCATGCCAGCGTCTTGAAGCGCCCTTTCTGCGGCAAAATACGCCATATGGGACGTATCGATGTCATCCGGAGCGATGCGGCGCTCCTCGATCCCGGTGCGCGTCCGGATCCATTCATCCGATGTATCCATCATTTTTTCCAAATCAAAGTTGGTCAACACTTTTTCCGGCACATAGCGGCCGACCCCGATAATTCCTGCTCCCATACCATTCATCTCCTTTTTTTCTTCCAAAATAACCGAAAAGCCTCCCAAGTACAGCACAATTGTCAACGTACAATCAGTCCACATAACCAATTATTATTACTTGGTACTAATTTTAACGGAAAGAGCGCATATGCGCAATAGCAAAAGCGCGCCTTCCCGGCCGGAATCCTATTGCTTTCTTCCCGCCCGAAGGCATTTGTCCAAACCAACGTTTTACCTCCGCCATACAATACAATGACAAGCAAACGATGAGGAAAAAAGGAGGACTGATTTTATGGCGAACGTCCCATCATCCCGGCAAAGCCGTGAAGAGCGCGACCGCTTCTCCCGCCTCATGTTCGGCCCCTTTCCTCCAAAACGGACCGGCCGGCGGGACGAACAAACAAAAACGGAGCCGCTCCCGCTGCCAAACATTGATTTGATGAAACTCGTCGAAAACGTCGGTACGCTGACGGACTCGTTGCAGCAGCTGAAACCGCTCATCAAAAAAATCTCCTCGCTCATCGATGGATTGAAAAAATAGCAGACGCAACAACCTCATGCGTCTGCCTTCGCTCTTTACGGGAGTTCGTTATATTGGCGAAAAAATTGCCCGATCTGCCAAGCAAGCTGGCGCCGCTTTTCCGGCAGCTGGTAGACGATGCGCACCCGGTGGTTGGTTGTTTTCATCCATTGTTCGTACTTCCGGCTATGCAATGCGGACGGGTATTCGCTCACGCCGGCGAGCTGCCAAATCATCACCGGGACATCGTGCGGGCTAAGGAAAAGAGACGGGACACCCTCCGGCACTTCCTCTTCCTTCAATCCGTAAGCGAGGGCGATTTCTTTTACCATCCGCCGATACACGAATGGGTGGCCCCGCTCGTGTTCAAGCTGGGCGCGCACATCAAGGCAAGGGTTGAGCATGGCGACGGCGCGGATTTGCCTCGGCATGACGCCAAGCAACTGCAGGGCGACGAGCGCGCCCATTCCTTCGGCGACGATATAGATGCGTCGGTTGACGATCTCGCTTTTCAATACCGAGTAGATGAGTTGGCGCGCCAGCCGGACCGCCTTCGGGCTTCCCCAATGCCGGCCGTACAAATGAGATGAAAACACCGTGTACCCTTGTTCAAGCCACTCGTCCAGCCACTGGCGCCGTCTCGGATGCTCGAGCCAAAAACTCGTCTGTTCATTCACGAAATGGTCGCCATCGCCCATTAAAAAAAGGGCAAACCCGTTTGGGCGCTCCGGCACGTGAACGATGCACCATTGTTCATCGAGTTGGAAAAACCGTCGTTGTCCTGCCATCGTTTCAATTCACCCTTGTTTGACGATACATAGTTGTACAGTATACGATATGCCGGGCAGAAAAAAACGCCCGGGTATATGCCTAAACGAGCAAATTATGATATGATAGGAAAAGGAATGATGCGAAGATAGGAGGAAATGGGATGCGCTTGTTTTGGACGTTTTTTTGGACGTTTTTGCTTGTGCAAATGGCGACGTACGTCATGGGCTCGATGCAAGGCATCGGCTACAACTTCACAACCGGCGCCTTGCTCGGCGTGATCGTGACCGTTTTAGTCCTTGTCGTCGCCGCTTTGATTCCGGACGAGCCGGCTGGGGATCATCATTATTAAAAAACGAACAACGCCTTGGAGATTCCATCTCTAAGGCGTTGTTTTTTTACAGCTGTCTATACAGTTTCACCGCCCGTCTCGGCTGTCGCTCTCCGCTCTTTTTCCAACCATGCAATAAGCCCTGGCAGCAACATCCCGCGAATCAAAAACGTGTCAAGCAAAATGCCAATGGCGACAAGAAACCCAAACACAAACAACAGCTGTATAGGTTGGGTCATCAACACGGCAAACGTCGCCGCCAAAATGAGGCCGGCCGAAGAAATGACGCCGCCGGTATGGGCGACCGCCCGCTTCACCGCTTCATGAAGCGAATGCGTTCTCCACTCCTCCTGAAAACGGGAGACGAGCATAATATTGTAGTCAATGCCAAGCGCCACTAAAAATACAAACGCATAAATCGGGACACGGTCGCTGACAGCGTCGATGCCAAACAGCCAATCGGCCAGCCAAATTCCGAGCCCAAGCGCGGCCGCAAACGAAATGAGAATCGTCGCCATCATATACATGGACCGCTTCACCGATCGTGTCAGCGCAATGAGCAGCAAAAAAATCAAGAGCGTTTCCAACGAAACAATCACGATCATATCGCGTTTATTCAACACCCGCTCATCCACTTTTTCCGCTGTTTCCCCGGCAAAATAAAGGCGTCCGTCCAACCCGCTTTTTTGGACGATTGCTTCCTTTCGGTCCATGATTCGTTCCATCGCATCGATCGTTTCGACATCATACGGGTTTTCACGAAACGTCAGTGTAAACGAGACTACACGGCCATCATCTGCCGTGCCGGCTGGGCGCACCTCACTGACAAGTGGCTGCTTTTCGAGTTCATCCTGCAGCCGGTTCAGCTGCTGCGGGGACAGCGCCTCCTTTCCTTCATACAACACCGTTATCGGCGCCAGCTCCCCTTTGGCAAAATGCTGTTCCAGCAATTCATATCCCTGGCGCGACGGCATATCATCCGGAAACGATTTGATCAAATCGTACTCATACCGGAGCGCAGTCGTATGGCCCGCCATCACGACAAGCAGCAAGCCGATCAAGGAGACCGTCAAGCGAGGCTTTTCGACAACAAAACGGCCGATTTTCCCCCAAAATCCGCTTGTTCCTTTTTCATCACTCCCGCCGACGCGCGGGATGTTCGGCCAAAACGCTTTGCGGCCAAACAATGTAAACAACGCCGGTAGCAATGTGACCGAAGCGATCATAATAACGGCCATCGCCAAGGCAAACGTCGGGGCGAAATTCCGGTAATCGCCGATTTTGGCAAAAAACAAGACAAGCATAGCCGCCAGCACCGTGCCCCCAGAGAAAAACACCGGCAGCCCCGTCTCGCGCATGGCCCATTTCATCGCTTGCCATTTGTTCTCATGCCGCTTCAGCTCTTCACGATAACGGGAAAAGATAAACAACGAATAATCGGTGATCGCGGCAAACAGCAAAATCGCCATAATCGAAACCGTCTGTTTCGAGATCACCAATCCGGCTTTGCCCATCACCCCAAGCAGCTGCATCACCACTTCGTAAACCAACCCGGCCGCTACAAGTGGGATCAACGCCAACAGCGGCGAGCGGTAAATGACGATCAATAACACAAGAATCAATCCAACTGTCGACAGCATAAGCACAATATCCGCACGGGAAAACAACGCCAGCGTATCAGCCGCAATACCGGCCGGCCCTGTGATATAGACCGCTACATCACTTTCCTTTTTCACCCACTTGCGAATCTTATCATTCACCGCTTGGATGTCCTTAGACTCCATCGTCGACCGGTAGACAGCCGGAACAACGATCGTTTTCCCATCTTTGGAAACGAACCCTTCCATCGCTTTCGGCGGAAGCGATGCAACTGGAACGACTTGTTCAAATGCATCACGGTGCGTTTGTTGGATATGACTGACCAAACGTTGCAGTTCATCCTTGGCAATTGGGCGATCCTCCGAATGAAAAACAAAAATAGCCGGAACACCGTCGCTCGTTGACACATACTGATCCACCTTTTTTGCGGCCACCCTCGACTGCGCTTCTTCCGGAAGCGTTTCAATGCTTGACGCTTCATACTCTTTGGCGCTTGGCGCAATAGCCCCCAGTATGAAAACCGCTGCAAGCCAAATGATCAACGTCCATCCCATTCCTTTTTTCGTTGCCACCCGGTCGGTCAAAACATGCAGCCATTGATTCATCACGATCCCCCACTCTTCCTGAATGTACCTAAAGTGACACTTTTGTCACTTTAGGTACATTCTTATCATAATGGGAAAGTGACGCCACTGTCAATTTCCATCCATCACTCCATACATGATGATCTCCTTAATGCTTTCCGCCCATTGGTCAAGCGAAATGCCGGGAAAATGAGGGACCGTCACCGATTGAAAAATATACGCCAGAACGATCCGGTTGGGAAGGTGCGGTTTCACTTTGCCTTCCTGTTTCCCCCGTTCTACCAACTGGTCAAGCTCTTTATACATCTGCTCGTGAAACTCTGCAAGACGCGCCTTATTCGCCCGCACAGCCGGAGTCGTATCCGGGACGCGCCTTCCGATCGCGATCATTTGATGAAGATCGTCATGGTACAAAATCAAGTCAAGCAAAAATCGAAACTGTTCATCAAACGTCGGACAGTCATGAATATGAACAAGTTTGGCAAACACTTGCTCCATCTCATCCACCATATAAGCGGTAATGGCTTCTTCCTTATTCTCGAAATGTTTATAGATGGCCGCTCTTGACACACCAAGCCGTTCTGCTAACAATCCAAACGTAAACCCTTCATACCCGTGTTCAAGGAGAAGCTGTTTTGTCTGTTGGAACAGCTCGTTCAATGAGAACTTCCGTTCGCGCGCCATTTGATCGACTCCCCTTTTTCACCTTGTGCCAGTACAAATATGTCCGCACTCATTATACATCGGCTTTAAGAAAAAGAAAAAGGCGCCTGCGAAAGGCAAGGCGCTTTTGGACAAGGTGATGGACCGCACAAGGATGAGGCAGCCTAAGCTGCGGCCCTCTTTGCCAGCAATATCGATCATGCGTCATGACTGGACCAAAACAAGCGATCGTTTTCTCGCTGATGCGCCAACACCATCCGGAGAGCTTCCCCGTTTTCTTGCCGCAGTGTCTTTACGGTTCTGGGCGAATGACAAGCCGGCCGTTTTCGGCATCGACCGTGACGGTGCTGTAATCTTTCACCCGCCCAGCGATCAGCTCTTTCGCAAGCGGCGTTTCGATCTGCTTTTGCATAAACCGCTTTAAGGGGCGGGCGCCGTAGACCGGATCGAAGCCCGCTTCGGCGATGTATTGCTTCGCCGCTTCGGTCAGCACGAGTTCGATATGCCGATCGGCCAAACGGGCCGACAGCTCGCGGGCGAACTTTTCGATGATGCCTTTCACCTCATTCATCGACAATGGCTTAAATAAGACGATATCGTCGATCCGGTTTAAAAATTCTGGGCGGAAATGGGCGCGCAATTGGTCAAACACTTGGCTGCGCGTCTGTTCATCGATGTCGCCGTCTTTGTGTTCCAATAACAGCGGCGAGCCGATGTTCGATGTCATAATGACGACTGTGTTTTTAAAATCGACCGTCCGCCCGTGCGAGTCGGTGAGCCGTCCGTCATCGAGCAGCTGCAGCAGGATGTTGAACACGTCCGGATGAGCTTTTTCGATTTCATCGAACAATAGAACGGAATACGGCTTGCGCCGCACTGCCTCGGTCAGCTGGCCGCCTTCCTCATAGCCGACATAGCCGGGCGGCGCCCCGATCAAACGGGAGACAGCATGTTTTTCCATGTATTCGGACATATCGAGGCGAATGAGCTGCTCCTCGCTGTCAAACAGCGCCTCGGCCAGCGCTTTGGCCAGCTCCGTTTTGCCGACGCCGGTCGGTCCAAGGAACAAAAACGAGCCGATTGGACGGTTCGGGTCTTTCATCCCGGCCCGCGCCCGCAAGATGGCGTCGGCGACGAGCTCCACCGCTTCGTCTTGGCCGATGACTCGCTTATGGAGCCATTCATGAAGCCGCAGCAGCTTTTCCCGCTCCCCTTCGACAAGGCGGGTGAGCGGAATGCCTGTCCAGCGCGACACGATTTCGGCAATCTCTTCTTCCGTCACTTCCTCGCGCAGCAATTTTCCTTCCCGTTGCTCGCTGATTTCTTGCTCGAGCTGCCTGAGCTGCTTCTCAAGCTGCGGGATCCGTCCATGACGCAGCTCGGCCGCCCTGTTTAAATCGTAGTCGTTTTCCGCGTCCTCGAGCTCACGCTTCGCCCGCTCAAGTTCCTCGCGCACGCGGCGGACACGGTCAAGCGCCTCTTTCTCTTGTTGCCATTGCGCTTTCATGGCATTCGCTTTTTCGCGCAAGTCAGCGAGTTCTTTTTGCAATGCCGCCAGCCGCTCGCGGCTCGCTTCATCCGTCTCTTTGCTTAACGCCGCCTCTTCAATTTCCAGCTGCATGACGCGGCGCATCACTTCATCAAGCTCCGACGGCATTGATTCCATTTCCGTCCGGATCGTTGCGCACGCCTCATCAACGAGATCGATCGCTTTGTCAGGCAAAAAGCGATCCGAGATGTAGCGGTCGGACAACACCGCGGCCGCGACGAGCGCCCGGTCGTGAATTTTCACGCCATGGTGCACTTCGTATCGCTCTTTCAATCCGCGCAAGATCGAAATCGTATCCTCGACGGTCGGCTCTTGGACGAGCACTTGCTGGAAGCGGCGTTCGAGCGCTGGGTCTTTTTCGATGTATTGTCGGTACTCATCAAGCGTCGTCGCCCCGATGCAGCGCAGCTCGCCGCGGGCGAGCATTGGCTTTAACATATTGCCGGCGTCGATCGCCCCTTCGGCCCGGCCGGCGCCAACGATCGTGTGCAGCTCGTCGATAAACAAGATGATGCGGCCCTCGCTTTTTTTAATTTCGTTCAATACAGCCCTCAGCCGCTCTTCAAACTCACCGCGAAACTTCGCTCCGGCGACGAGCGCGCTCATGTCAAGAGCGAAAATCGTTTTGTCTTTCAACCCGTCCGGGACGTCTTTGCGCACGATGCGCTGGGCGAGCCCCTCGACAATAGCGGTCTTCCCAACGCCCGGCTCACCGATCAGCACCGGGTTGTTTTTCGTCTTCCGCGACAAAATGCGGATGACGCGGCGAATTTCGCTGTCGCGGCCGATGACCGGGTCGATTTTTCCCGCCTTCGCCTCGGCGACAAGATCGCGCCCGTATTTGGCCAACGCTTCATAGGTTGCTTCCGGATGTGGACTCGTCACGCGTTGATTCCCCCTTACCTTTCTCACGGCTTCTACCAGTGCTTCCTCTGTCAAGCCAAACGATGCCAGTTGCCGGGCAACCGGCTCGGCGCCATGAGACAGCGCGAGTAGCACATGTTCGACCGATATGTACTCATCTTGCATTCGTTTCGCTTCGTTTTCCGCCCCCTCAAGCAGCCGCGCCAAGGCAGGCGCAACGTACATCTGTCCCTCTCCCGCTCCGTGCACTTCCGGCTTTTGGCGAAGCCGGTCTTGCAGCCAGCGGATCGCCTGAGCGCGGTCGGCGCCGCAAAGGGCAAACAGCCGCGGCGCCAAGCCATCTTCTTGCTCGAGGAGCGCCAGCAGAAGATGTTCGACATCAAGCTGTTGATGATGCCGCTCTTTGGCGAGCGACTGCGCCGCCATAAGCGCCTCTTGCAGTTTTTCCGTCAAACGGCTTGCGTCCATGCCATCCCCTCCATTTGACCTTCTTTGACCATAAATCATTATAGCGGATCGCAAAGCGCACAGCAAATGAAAAGCCACTCCATGCTTGGAATGGCTTTTGTTCTGCTTCACGGTTTGCGCAAATACGTCCAATGCCGGTTATGGTTCGACGTTTCTGGAAACGTATCGCCGGCTTTCAGTTTCAGCTTTTTCGGGTGCTTTACATTGTCTCCCGTTTCGCCGATTTCAATATACACGCCGTTGTTCGGCGCTTTATCGCCTGGTTTGAAATGGCGCGGTTGGCCCATTTGTTTCATCCCCCTTGCTTCGATTGCATTTGTTATCATGCCCGGTTTCATCGCTGTTCATAAGAAGGAAAATGATGGAGGATCGCAAACGGAACGCCACGCTGTTCACAACGAAAAGGAGCTCTCCCCTCGAAATCCTTTTCAAAGTGAAAAAGGAACTCCCGAAACGGGAATTCCCCCTTTGCTATAAAACGGACAACAAAATCGCTTTTTGCGCATGAAGCCGGTTGCCGGCCTGCTCAAAGACGACCGAGTTCGGGCCGTCCATGACGCCGGCCGTCACTTCTTCGCCGCGATGGGCCGGCAGGCAATGCAAAAAGAGGTAATCGGGTTTGGCCGCTTTGACGAGCTCTTCGTTGACTTGATACGGCTGAAACACTTGCAGCCGCTCAGCACTTTCGCTTTCTTGGCCCATGCTCGTCCAGACATCCGTATAAATCGCATCCGCTCCGGCCACTGCCTCAAGCGGGTCGTGCGTCACCACAACGGTTGCCCCGGTTTTCTCGCCGATCTGGCGCGCTGCCTCGACGTATTCCTCCTTCGGCTCATAGCCTGGCGGACAGGCAATGAAAATATCCATTCCCACTTTTGCTGCGGCCGCAAGCAAGGCGTTGGCGACGTTGTTCCCGTCGCCGACATAGGCGAGCTTGACGCCTTGGAACGTTTTCTTCACTTCGTAAATCGTCAGCAAATCCGCCAACGCCTGGCACGGATGATCGTCGTCCGTCAGGCCGTTGATGACCGGAACGGACGCATATTCGGCCAACTCCTCGACTTTTTGATGGGCAAATGTGCGAATCATAATGACATCGACGTATTGCGACAAGACGCGGGCCGTATCGGCGATCGTTTCGCCGCGGCCAAGCTGCAAATCGTTTCCGTTTAAATACATCGCCTGGCCGCCAAGCTGAATCATGCCGACTTCAAACGACACGCGCGTGCGCGTTGACGGCTTTTCAAAAATCATCGCCATTGTTTTCCCGGAAAGCGGCGTATACGATACACCGGCTTTTTGTTTCGCTTTTAAATCAGCTGCTAACGCCAGCAAGTCCAAAATTTCTTCTGTCGAGAAATCAAGAAGCGTTAAAAAATCTCTCCCTTTTAATGACATCACTGCATTCATGCGATCACCGCCTGTTCTGCCTGTTTTTTCTTTTCCAACCAGCCATGGATCGGCTGCACATCAAGATGATCGACATCGAGCGCCTGCAAGAAGAGCTTCAATGTCTCACGTTCCGTGAAGACGAGCAATTGTCGGGACAACGCAGTCATTCGTTTGTTCGCTTCGCCTTCCTCTTTGCCCAAGTCGATCACCGCGAGCGCCGTGTCGCGCTTCACCCAATCGGCAAACGGGACATCAGCGACGATGGTCAGCTGTTTCGCCGTCATCTCCGCCTCCAGCTCGGCATCGATGTTGCCAATGACATAGACCTCGTTCGCGTTCGCTTTCTTTTGCAAATACGGATAAAACGCTTTATACGCCGCTTCCTCCTTCGTTGCGGCGATACTGATGCCTTCGCCGGTCGATTTCATCTCTGGCCCAACCACCGGGTCAACCCCCGGCAGCTTATGGGTCGAAAAGACCGGATACTTTAACACGGCGTACGGCATGACCGCCAAGCCGCGCGCTTTTTCGTCCACGATGTCGACAAGCGATTTCCCAAGCAATAATTTTGTCGCAATTTGCGCCAGCGGCACGCCGGTCGTTTTGCTGACGATCGGCACCGTCCGGCTCGCGCGCGGGTTCACTTCCAGGACATATACATTGCCGTCCGCAATGACATATTGAATGTTCATAATTCCTTTAAAGCCGAGTTTTTTCGCAATCCGGCCCGCATAGTCGATGATTTTCGCTTTTTCTTCGTCTGTGAGCGTCTGCGCCGGCAGCCAAGCATAGCTGTCACCGGAGTGGACGCCGGCTTTTTCGACGTGTTCAATGATGACCGGCAGCACGATGTCTGTTCCATCCGTCACGATGTCCGCTTCTGCCTCTTTCCCGTCCAAATACGCATCAATCAAAATCGGATAGGTCAACTCGCCTTGCTCGATCAAAGCAGCGAGCTGCGCCTCGCTATGGACGATAAACATGCCGCGGCCCCCGATGACATACGACGGACGAAGCAGCACCGGGCAGCCGATCTCAGCCGCTTTGGCGGCGAGCTCCTCGGCGTTGTTCGCCATCAAGCCCGGTACGTGCGGGATGTCAAGCTCCTCAAGCAACTGGTAAAAACGATCGCGGTCCTCGAGCTGGTCAATCATATCGTACGTGACGCCAAGCAGCGGCACGCCGGCTTCTTCGAGTCCTTTGACCAAATTGATCGCCGTCTGACCGCCAAATTGAACGATGACATGCTTGATTTGTTCCGCTTCGATAACATCGAGGACGCTCTCAAGCGTCAGCGGTTCAAAGTACAGACGGTCGGCGACGGCAAAGTCGGTGCTCACCGTTTCCGGATTGTTGTTGATCATCACCGTTTCATAGCCCTCTTTTTGCAAGGCGAACACGCTATGAACGGAGCTGTAGTCAAACTCAATGCCTTGGCCGATGCGGATCGGTCCGGCTCCAATGATCAGCACTTTCTCTTTGCCGCTCGGTTGTTTTCGCTCGTCTTCGCCGAAATAAGTCGAGTAGTAATAATCCGTTTCTGAATGAAATTCGGCCGCGCACGTGTCGACCATTTTGTATGACGGCACGATGCCAAGTTCCTTCCGCTTGTTGCGCACGTCAAGCTCCGTCACGCCCCACGTTTCAGCTAAAAAGGCGTCGCTACATCCTTTTTCTTTCAAGAAACGGAACGTTTGCTCCTCAATCGTGTCCAACGTTGCAGCCGCTGCCCGTTTTTCAAGGGCGACAAGCCGCTCGAACGAGCAAAGGAAAAAGCGGTCGATTTTCGTCCATTTGTGAATGGCTTCAACCGCCACCCCGCGGCGGAGCAGTTCCAAAATCGCGAAAAAGCGGCGGTCGTCTTTGTCGACAAGCAGCTGTTTCAGCTCATCATTCGTTTTCACCGAAAGCTCCGGCAACAACAGTCCGTTGTTTTTGCCTTCGAGCGACTGCACCGCTTTTTGAAACGCCCGCTCCATGTTACGGTCGATCGCCATCACTTCCCCGGTCGCCTTCATTTGCGTGCCGAGCTTCCGATCCGCGTGCGGAAACTTGTCAAACGGCAAGCGCGGAAACTTGACGACGACATAATCCAAGGCCGGTTCAAAGCTGGCGTACGTCGTTTTCGTCACCGGGTTGACGAGTTCCGCAAGCGTATAGCCGACCGCCAGCTTCGCCGCAATGCGGGCGATCGGGTAGCCGGTCGCCTTGGACGCCAGCGCTGACGAGCGGCTGACGCGCGGGTTGACTTCGATTAAGTAATATTGTTTGCTGTTCGGGTCAAGGGCGAACTGAATGTTGCAGCCGCCAATGATCCCTAATGCGGAAATGATCTTCACCGCCGACGAACGGAGCATTTGGTACTCCTCATCGGTCAACGTCTGCGACGGTGCAACGACGATCGAATCTCCTGTATGAATGCCGACCGGATCGACGTTTTCCATATTGCAAACGGTAATGCACGTATTCGATTGGTCGCGCATCACTTCATATTCAATTTCCTTAAATCCGGCGACGCTCCGTTCGATCAAACATTGATGAATCGGGCTTTCGTTCAATCCTTTTTCTACGAGCGCGAGAAACTGCTCCATGTTTTCGGCAATGCCGCCGCCCGCCCCGCCGAGCGTATACGCAGGACGAATAATGATCGGAAAACCGATTTGTTCGGCGAACGCGACCGCTTCCTCGACGCTTGTAACAATTTCGCTTTCCGGCACCGGTTCGCCAAGCTCGTGCATCAACGCGCGGAACGCTTCGCGGTCCTCCCCGCGCTTAATCGCTTCAATCGGTGTTCCGAGCAGTCTCACCCCATACTTTTCAAGCACGCCGGCTTCATGCAGCTGAAACGCCAAATTGAGCCCTGTCTGGCCCCCGAATGTGGCGAGCAGCCCGTCCGGGCGTTCTTTGGCAATGATCGCTTCGACCGCCTCAACGGTGAGCGGTTCAAAATACACGGCATCGGCATGGACATCATCGGTCATGATCGTCGCCGGATTGTTGTTCACTAAAATGACGCGGTATCCTTCTTCCTTTAAGGCGATGCACGCCTGCGTGCCGGAATAATCAAACTCAGCAGCCTGGCCGATGACGATCGGCCCCGACCCGATCAGGAGAATCGATTGAAGCGAAGAATCTTTAGGCATAGACGTTCTCTCCCTTGAACACGGTTTGCAAAAATTCGTCGAAAATATAGCCGGTATCGTGCGGCCCCGGATGCGCCTCCGGATGGTATTGCACGGACAAAATCGGTTTATGGCGATGGACGATGCCCTCGACCGAACCGTCGTTGACGTTGATGAAACGAATGTCAAACGGTTTGCCCACCAAACTGCCTTCTTTGACGACATAACTATGGTTTTGTGATGTCATCATCACGTTTTGCTTCACCGCGTCCCACACCGGTTGATTGGCGCCGCGATGCCCGAAGCGGAGTTTTTCCGTATCCGCCCCGTACGCCAAGGCAACGAGCTGATGGCCAAGGCAAATCGCAAGCGTCGGATACCGGTCGATCAGCTGACGGATAGCGGGAAGCTGATGGCGTAACTGTTTCGGATCGCCTGGGCCGTTCGAGAGGACAAGCCCGTCCGGTTTCAGCGCATCAATCGCTTCCGGCGTCGTATCATGCGGCACAACCGTCACCCGGCAGCCGCGCGCAAGAAGCGACTGCAAAATCGATTTTTTATAGCCGAAATCGACGAGCACCAAATGCGGGCCGCCTTCGCCGTATGTTTCGATCGTTTTCGTTGACACCGCGCGCACGGGAAATACTGCTTCCTCGCCTCCAACGGCTGAAATCGGCGACAAACTTAATTCCGCCATCATCGTTCCAGCGGTGCGGATTTCTTTCACAAGGGCGCGCGTGTCCACATGCGTGAGAAGCGGAATGTTCCAATGCTGCAAGTATTCCGCCAGACTGTATTTCGCCCCGTAATGAAACCCTTCTCGGCTCGCTTCGTAGACGACGACCGCTTCGACGTGCGGCCGCTTGCTTTCAAAATCATCTTCGTTGATGCCGTAATTGCCGATGAGCGGGTACGTAAAAACGATGATTTGGTTTTTATACGACGGGTCGGTCAACACTTCTTGATACCCGGTCATGCCGGTGAAAAAAACGATCTCCCCGCTCACCTTTTCTTCAAGCGGAGCGGCGAGCTCCCCGCTGAACGTTTTTCCGCTCGCCACATGCAAATACGCTTTCATTGGCGCCACCTCATCGTTTGAGTTTTTATAACCGTTCAGGAATTTTTATGCATGAACAGGAATAAAAATTAAGCCGTCGGCCGTCCGTTTACAAGACGGCTGAGGCGTTGGCGTTGTTCAACACGTTTGTCAAAATGTCCACCGCTTCATCGATTTCCGCTTTCGTCACGACAAGCGGCGGCAACAGGCGGATCACGTTCGGCCCCGCCGAAAGGACGAGCAAGCCGTTTTCGTGAATCAATGGCAACAGCGGTGCGACGTCCGTTTGGCACTCGATTCCGACCAGCAGCCCGAGCCCGCGCACGTCCTTGACGATGTCAAGCAAAGCGAGCGCGTCATGGAGGCGTGCAAGCAAATAGCGGCCTTTCTCCTGCACATCTTGCAAAAACGCCGGATCAAACACCACTTCTAACGTCGCCTTGGCGGCGGCCATCGCGATCGGGTTGCCGCCAAACGTCGACCCGTGCACCCCAGGTCCAAACGATTCTTTCAAAAACGCTTTACCGATCATCGCCCCAACCGGAATGCCGCTGCCAAGCCCTTTCGCTGCGGTGATGATGTCCGGCTCCACATCAAAGTGCTGGTACGCAAACGGCTTTCCGGTCCGGCCGATGCCGGTTTGCACTTCGTCGATGATCAAAAGCGCTCCGTGCTGTTGACACAGCTCCGACGCTGTCTGCAAAAACGCCGGGTTAACCGGGCGGACGCCGCCTTCCCCTTGGACGACTTCAAGCATGACTGCCGCCACTTCTTCGCTCATCGCCTGCTTGAGCGCGTCGACATCATTCAGCGGCAAGTGAATGAATTCCGGAAGCAGCGGACCAAAACCGCTATGCACTTTCTCCTGCCCGGTCGCCGCCATCGTCGCGAACGTGCGGCCGTGAAACGACTGGCGGAACGTAATGACTTTGTGTCTCCCAGTATGTTTGCGCGCCAGCTTCAGCGCCGCCTCGTTCGCTTCCGCCCCGCTGTTGCAGAAAAAAACATAATCGCCGGCGCTGTGGGCGACAAGCAAGGACGCGACCTCTTCTTGAATGGGAATCGTAAACAAGTTCGAGACATGCCAATATTGATTCAGCTGTTGTTCAATGCCCTTTTGGACATGCGGATGGCGATGGCCGAGATTGCAGACGGCAATGCCGGAAACAAAGTCGAGATATTGTTTTCCATTCACATCGGTCACCACCGTCCCTTCGGCCGACTGGACGGCGATATTCCAACGGTTGTAAGTCGGAAATAGCGCGCTCATAAATATACCCCCACTTCTTTGCGAATCGTTGTGCCGTGCCATGTTCCGTTCTGGTAAAACGTCGTTTTGCCGCTGACGATCATCACCTCGGGCAGCGCATCGGACAGGGCGGACAGCGCCGCTTTCACTTTCGGAATCATCCCGCCCGTGATGACGCCGTCTTCGATCAGTCGTTCAATCGTTTCCGCCGTCGCCTCGGCCACGAGCGCGCCGTCTCGCAAAATGCCGGGCACGTTCGTCACAAACGCGAGCTGGCTGGCGCCGATAGCGGCCGCGACCGCCCCAGCCGCCGTGTCGGCGTTAATGTTGTATGTTTGCCCGTTTTGATCGATGCCAAGCGGCGAAACGACCGGAATGTAGCCCGCCTCAAGCAGCGTGCGCAAAAGACGGGAGCGAACCGTTTTCACACGGCCGACATAGCCAAGTTTAGCAAAGTCAATCGGTTCAGCTTCGAGCAGCCCCCCGTCCACACCGGAAACACCGACCGCGGGCAAACCGTGCTGCCTGAGCATCGCGACAAGCTGTTTGTTCACTTTGCCGGAGAGCACCATTTCCACAACGGCGAGCACGTCTTTCGTCGTCTTCCGCAAGCCGTTGACAAACTCGCTCGGCACGCGAAGCGTTTTGAGCATCTGTCCGATTTCCGGCCCGCCGCCGTGGACGATGACGACATCCATCCCTTGTTCCCGCATCGTTCTGACGCTGGCAAAAAAGGCGGGAGACAGCTCATCGAGCACGCTGCCGCCGCATTTGATGACGACCGTTTTCCCCATCTTTCTCTCTCCTTACGTCCGATAGCTGGCGTTAATTTTCACATAATCGTATGTCAAATCGCAGCCCCACGCAACGCCGACACCATCGCCTATATGCAAATCGACCTCAATGACGACCGTCTCTTGTTGCAAATACGCCGCCGCTTCTTCTTCCGAGAACGGCTGCGGCTCGCTTCCTTTCAGCATCACCATCGGCCCGATGGCGACATCAACATTGTCCGGATCAACGTCAGCGTCCGCATAGCCGATCGCGCCGATGATCCGCCCCCAGTTGGCATCCGCGCCGTAAACGGCCGTTTTCACTAAGTTGGAGCCGACGATTTGCTTGGCGATTTTTTTCGCTTCCTCATCCGTTTTCGCACCGCGCACGCGCACTTCAATGAGCTTCGTCGCCCCCTCGCCGTCTCTGGCGATTTGCTTCGCCAAATCTTCGCACGTTTTCCGCAGCGCCTCATAAAAGTTTTCCCAATCCGGATGATTCGGCGTCAGCTCGTCATTTCCGGCAAGACCGCTTGCCATCACCACAACCATGTCATTCGTCGACGTATCGCCATCGACGGTAATTTGATTGAACGATACATCGGTAATCGACCGGAGCGCATCATGCAGCACCGCCGAAGAAATGTTGGCATCGGTCGTAATGAACGCGAGCATCGTCGCCATGTTCGGATGGATCATCCCCGATCCTTTCGCCGCCCCGCCGACGGTGACCGTTTTCCCATCGACGGTCGTTTGGTAACAAGCGCGCTTCATCACCGTATCCGTCGTTAAAATCGCCGTTTGAAACGCCTCCGCATCCGCCATCGTCGCCCCTGGAACAAGCTTTTCGATGCCCGCGCGAATTTTTTCCATCGGCAAATATTCCCCGATTACGCCCGTTGAAGCGACGGCCACATGGTGCAGCGCCAGGCCAAACTGTTTCGCGCACAACTCACGCATTTCATAAGCGTCCTTGAGCCCCTGCGCACCGGTGCAGGCGTTCGCGCACGCGCTGTTGACGATGACCGCCTGCAATTTTTGTTCTACAGCGAGGCTCGCCTGCGTCACTTTGAGCGGCGCCGCCTGGAAATGGCTTTGGGTATACACCGCCGCCGCCGAAGCGGGCACGTCGCATAGAATAACCCCTAAATCGTTTTTCGAATAGCGCAGCCCGGCATTCACCCCGGCCGCTTGAAATCCTTTCGGCGTCACCACTGTTCCATCGGCGACCGCCGTCACTTGCCCCGTTTGTTTCGTTGCTGTCATTGTTCGTTCCCCTTCCCTCACGGATAGATCGGCAAGGATCGGAGGCCCGCTGCCTCATCCCACCCCATTATCAAATTGAAGTTTTGCACCGCCTGCCCGGCAGCGCCTTTCATCAAGTTATCGATCACCGACACGACCGTCACCCGTCCCGTCCGTTCATCGTAGGCGAGGCCGATGTCGCAATAATTTGAGCCGTACACTTCTTTCGTCGTCGGAAATTGCCCGACCTTGCGAACGCGGATAAACGGCGAACCTTCATAACTTGTTTTATATAAATCTACCAAGTCGTTTGGCGAAATCGGTTGTTTCGCCTTCGCATAGATCGTCGCCATAATGCCCCGTGTCATCGGAATCAAATGGGTGCTGAACGTAATCGGCTCCATCGCTTCATTCCACGTTTGCAGCGTTTGCTCAATTTCCGGAATGTGCTGATGGACGTTCACTTTATAAATTTTCACGTTTTCGTTCACTTCGGAAAAATGCGTCCCAAGCCCTGCTTTCCGCCCCGCGCCCGATACGCCCGATTTGGCGTCCACGATGATCGAGTCTTCCTTAATTAATCCTTCTTTGACAAGCGGCGCCAAGCCAAGCAGCGTCGCTGTCGGATAGCAGCCCGGATTGGATAGGAGCACGGCTCCGCGCACCGCCTCCCGATTCCACTCGGTCAGCCCGTACACCGCCTTTTGCAAATATTCCGCCGGCGCCGCCTGCCGTCCGTACCATTGTTCGTACACCGCGCCGTCTTTCAACCGGAAATCGCCCGATAAATCGATCACTTTCACTCCCCGATCCACGAGCGCCGGCGCCCACTCCCCGGACACCCCGGGCGGCGTGGCGAAAAAGACCGCATCGTAACGAGAAAGCGCCTCGATTTCAAGTTTATGCAACACCGCACCATCGACCGAACCGACGTGCGGGAAACTTTCCGATACATGAACCCCGTCCTGCGACGACGAGAAAACGTCGCAGCGGCTCACATGCGGATGCCCGTATAGCAAGCGGAACAACTCCGCGCCGCTGTACCCCGTCGCCCCGATAATGGCTACGTTCATCATGTTCCCCCTCACCCGTATGCCTCATGTAGTTCTCATTATAATACTGTATAAAAATAAAATCAAATGTATATTTAATAATTTTCAAAGATTTTTTTCTTGCCCCTCCCTCCGTCTATGGGAAACGAATACCGATTTGTCCCGGCAGCCAAGGTGCATCCTTGACTCCATCGCCCTCATGTTCTCGGGATGCAAAGACTTTCACAAACGATTCCACCGATGTTCAACAAGTTTTCAATCTTTTCACTATCCTTATATTGACTTCCCTCTTTTTTCCTGTACACTTTTATATAGCGATACATTTTACGTAAGGTTGTGATCAGATGAACGAGATGGAATCTCGTGAATGGCAGAAGTGGCTTACATCGCTTGGGCGCGATCTTCGCCTTGAGAAGGGAACGTACTTGTTTCAAGAAGGGGAAAAAGCAGACGATATTTACTATATCCAATCGGGGAAAATCCAAATCAGCAAAATGGACATGGACGGACAGGAGCTCGCGCTGCGCATTTGCAGCGAGGGCGATTTGATCGGCGAGCTGACACTGTTTTGCCCTGGCGCCCGCTACATGCTGACGGCGAAAGTGCTGGAAGACGGCGTCGTTTCCGCCATTAAGCGCGAGACGCTCGAACAAGAACTTGCCAACAATCCGACGCTGGCGATCGAGTTGATGAAATGGATGAGCCTCCATTTCCGCAAAACGCAGACGAAATTCCGCGACTTGATTTTACACGGCAAAAAAGGAGCGCTCTATTCAACGCTCATCCGTTTGTGCAACAGCTACGGCGTCATGAAAGAAGACGGCATTTTGATCGACGTGCCGCTGACGAACCAAGAGCTCGCCAACTTTTGCGGCGCCGCCCGTGAAGTCGTCAACCGCATGCTCGGCGATTTGCGGAAAAAAGGCGTCATCTCCGTGCAAAAAGGAAAAATTTGCGTCCACAACTTGCAATATTTGCGTGACGAAATCGCCTGCGAAGGCTGCCCGCCCGAGCTGTGCCGCATTGACTGACGGGCAAGTGCGGCAAATAAAAGGGAAGGCCGTTCTCGGCGCTCAGGGGCGGCCTTTGCTTTTTTGAAGCAAACACTCCCCTGCTGTTGAAAGCTACACTGCCTATCAACGATGCACCTGCAACCATCGCCACGGCTTTCCAACCACCTTYCGAAAGAATGTGCAAAATCCGGAACAATCCGCAAAAATTTTGCACATTATTTCCGAATCCGCCTGAAATAATTTGAAAAAGGGATTCTGAAATAATGTGTTAATTTACAGTGAAGCTCGCGCAAAATCGTCTCCTTTCCCAAAAGAACAGGATTTCCTTGCGCGAGCTTTGCGAAGAGGAAATGACCAATCGTCAAGCCCTGGGATATTTGTTGTTGGCATGCAAACAATTAGGAATGACAAACGAAGAAGCAACAAAGATTTGTCAAGAGATGGAATATTTGTCCGACACGTTAACGGAGGAGGAGGCGGAAGAACAAGGGTGGGGCTGGTATCGAGCTATGTAAAGGCGAGCTGATTCAAAAGGTCGCCTGTTGTTGACTTGCATATGCGGAAAAAGAGAGCGCCCTCATCCTTTTCGGAGGACGCTCTCTTTTTTGTTGGGGAATGTCAAGATGTTGAGACAAGACAAGAGGTCATGCTGAGTTGACAAGTTCTCTTGTTGTTTTTATGGTACTATAGATAGAAGAAAAGTTCAAGGTTCTGTCGTTCTTGTTTTTGTTAAGAAACCAAAACAACAAGAGCAGGGATTGAAATAGGCGGCATACTTCCACACTCTAAGCTTTTCCGAAAGGATATCCTCTTTCGTGCGAAGAACATAAAAATAAAACAACGCAATAGTTGTGATAGAGGGGATTTTTTGTATATTATGAAAAAAAAGGAGGGATTCTGTTGAGTCGGAAATGGAAGCGTTTAGTGTTCATTGGTTTGCTCATTTTTTCGTTGGGGAGTGCGGGATATTTGTATTACGAAAAAACCGTGATGGTAGGGGATGTTCGAGAGCGGGAGCATCTTCTTTCTGCGGTTTCCATGAAAATAGCAAAAGAGGGGCACGAAATGGAGGATGTAAAGAAAATAGGGGTTCAATATAATTATTTCAAAGGCGGGGTTCTTCCTTATGAGGTATATGTCGTTTTCAAAAAAGATCCTTCCGTCGTTTATTATTACAGCTGGAAGGATCGGAGCAAGACAGATGTTGTGTTGATCGGGCAAGGGGTTGATTGAGGGTTGATAGAGAAAAAGAACGCTTAAATAGCGTTCTTTTTCTCTATGGCCAATTGAAAGAATGAACCGTTGAGAACCCGTTCAGTTTTTGGAGAGTTTTGTTAAGATAGTCGTATGGAGCAATAATCGTAGGGATCACTTTTTTAAATGGTTTTGTCGCAAAGTTATAATAAGGCGTGTTTGCTCCGTAATAATAAGATTGCCAAACAATTTCGGAACAATATAAATAGGTTCGATCCTTAGGATTGTTCGTGATTCGGTAAGGTTGTTTTTTGTATTTTCCTATCACATAATTTTGATATGCGTATGCTCCAGCTTGTTTTGCGGCGTTGGCCGATTTGTAGCGAACGACTTTTGTGCTCGGGTAGCGTTCAAGCCACCATTGGATGGAATATCTAGCAGGAAAGTGACCTGGTCCCGCTATGCTAACAAAATATTTTCCTGACTGATCGACAATTCCTGCGTGTCCGACAAAAGCAGCTGACCGTGTGTTCTTTGTGACAAGAATATCTCCAGGTTGAAAATCGAATCCGCTGACTCTGGCTGCGAGAGCGTGCGATGAGAGAGGAAGTGTTGCAACAAAGAAGAAGACCGACGCGACAATCAAAAAAATTCTCGACAACAAAACAATCTCCACCCCCCCGAAAAAGATTGTCTATACAAAATTATCAGTATTTTTTATGAATTTGCAATAGATATTTTTTCCTAAAAATAGAAATAGGTCCTTGCGTAGGGTTCAACGATAATTTTACATAAAATTAATGGTTCATCACCAAAAGATGTACTTGACTTTTAAAGACAAACATGATAGCAATGTTGCTCAAAGAGATGTGTGGTATAAAAAGGAAAAATGCTGTTTTGATTTTCTTTATCATAATCGTCTTTCTTTGTCAAGTACACTTTGTGGTGAAGAGCCATTTTTTATATTTAATTACAAAATTAATATATACTCCCATAACAAAAAATTCGTCACCATCGAAAGGATGAAAACGAATTCTGTCGAAGTATCTCCTTGCAACTGGGGTCAACAAGGCTGATGCACCTTACATAACGCTTGGATAAACTTCTCTCATCTTGATCATACTGCTCCTAAGCACTCGATCGGAAAAGGAACAAACCCAGGATGAGACGACTCACCATTACGAATGACCGTGGATGGACATCACGAAAACTTTGCCAAGAAGAATGAAAAATCAAAAAGGCCTCGCTGGTCAACGTGTCATGGCGGTTCGTCTCGTGATGGAAGGATATTTGGGCAAAGATGTTGCTGACATGCTCAACCTGTGCCGCCAAACCGTCGTTTTTTTATGTTTCCTTATTCAATCTTCTGTTGGACCGAAAAAGCCCACTGGGACGGGTTCCGTTCTTAATGAAAAAACAGCAACAAGAACTAAAACAAACGATCTTAACCCGTATACCCGCCGAACTCGGTTGGGATCCCGCCTCTTCCTAGAATATCTGGATTTATCTATAAGAAATATGGTTAGGGAGGATTTCAATGCAAAATATAATTTATAGACCTAGTATTTTACTTCTAATTATATTCTTTATTTCCTTAATAGTTACTAAATTATTTCCATCATTAGCATCGACTATTTTCGATATATGGATTTTGGGTATCTGTTTGATTATTGCTATTTTTTTGCACGAATTAGGGCATGTGATCTTTGGGGTATTATGTAAGTTTAATTTCCATTTTCTTACTTTTGGTCCCTTTTTAATTGAAAAAGTGCAAGGAAAATTAAAAATACGTGAAAATAAACATTGGATTTATTTCGGTGGAGTTTCTTTTGTGACCCCTACTGTTGAAACTTTTTCTAAAATAAAAGCAAAATGGGGATTGTTTTTGTTTGGAGGCCCTTTTTTTAGTTTTATAGCATTTCTTATATTTTTCATGATTGGGAAGATTTATAAAAACGATTTTATGCTATGGTGTTCTCTTTTAAACATTGTTATATTTATAGCTACCTCATTTCCAATTATAAAAGGGGAAGCAAACGATGGAGGAAATATATTTTTATTACTTAAAGACAAGGAACAAACGTTTTTACATATTTTAAAATTTCAAATACTTAGTGAGATGTTTAGTTCAAAAAGACCAATTGAATGGGATAAAGAGTTGATTGAAAAGTGTAAAGAAATAATTAAAGGGAAAAATTCAATTGAAAATCATATGATCTATACATTTCTTTTTTATTATTATTTTGACGCTGGGAATGTTGAACAGATTTTTTTAAGTATACAACCAATCATAAATGAACCGCTTACAAAGGAAAATAAATTTATCAAAGGGAATTTTAACAGTTTATACATACTCTATAAATTTTTATATGGAAACAGTGAGGAAAACTTAGAAGAAATAGATAAATTATTTAAAGGAGTATCAAAATTAGATTCATATGCCTATAACCGTTCCCTTGCCATAATTAAGTATTTAAAGGGAGATGTTAAAGGAGCAAAAAGTTTGATAAACAAATTAGAACATGAATTAAACTATACTAATGGTCAAGGGGTATATCATGTTGAAAAAGATATCTTACAAAAATTGAGGTTAAAAATGATGATATAAACTAGCACATTAGATGATGTATAAAAGTTTGTGTAAAGCATTTTGCTAGAACAAAAGAAAAAAGGTAGGGTATTCTCTGATTGGACCAAAAATCTTAGAGAAAGGAGTACCCTACCTATGTCTAAAAGAAGTATACCGAATGTCGACTGGGCAAATCAACTGGAAAATGCCATTCGTCAGTTTGTGAAGGAAAAATTAGAGCTGATTATGCGGGAAGAAATCAAACATTTCCTCGAAATCGAACAGGCTGGAACGCCGAATAGGAGAAACGGCTACTATCAGCGAAATCTAGATACGCAATATGGCCGGATTGAGGGTCTTTTGGTTCCAAGAGACCGAAACGGGGAATTTCAAACACAGTTGTTTGCCCCTTATCAACGCCACACCGGCTGGCTGGAGGAAGCCATCATTAGGATGTATCAAAGTGGCATGAGTACGCGTGAAATTGGCAAGTTTATGGAACGAATTTTAGGCAATGCCTATTCTCCTGCAACGATCAGCCGTATTACCGATGTCGTGAAGGAAGACATCGAGAAATGGCACACTCGTCCACTGCACAAGCGTTATTCTGTCTTATATTTGGATGGTTTATACGCAAAACTTCGTCGCGAAACCGTGGAGAAAGAAGTCATTTATGTGGTGTTAGGGGTGAACGAAGAAGGATATCGCGAAATTCTTGATTTCTTCGTGGGAGGACAAGAAAGCGCCTATGTATGGCAGGAAATTCTTCAACACCTCTACCAAAGAGGCGTAAAGGAAGTGCTTCTGGGCGTATTCGATGGACTACCGGGGTTGGAGGAAGCCTTTAAGGCGGTGTATCCGAAAGCCGATGTGCAGCGTTGTGTCGTTCACAAAGTCCGCAACACGCTCCATCGTGTTCGGAAAAAAGACCAATTGGAAGTGGCCGAGGATCTCAAGCTGATTTATCGCGCCCCGAATAAGGAGATGGCGTTACAAATGTTTCAACAGTTTGAGTCGAAATGGTCCAGCAAATATCCAAGAGAAGTTCAATCTTGGGCCAATGAGTTGGATGTCCTCCTTACATTTATGGATTATCCAAGCAGTATTCGAAGTGTGATTTATACGACCAATGCCATCGAACGAACGATCAAGGAAATTCGGAAACGTCTAAAGCCGATGAACAGTTTGAGCAGTTTAGAAGCTGCGGAAAAAGTCGTGTATTTAACCATTCAAGATTTTAATGAGAAATGGGCAGGGCGAAAGTTGCGAGGATTTGCCGAAGCGCATGAAGCCCTCGAGTGAATGTTTGAAGAACGTTATCATTAACCAAATACTGATTCTCCCTTTCCACACAGGAGACTGAATATTCAGTCTCCTGTGTGGAGGAAACTAGTTCCCTATTCATTCCAAATCCATTTCAGAGAAACCCTACCCCATTACATTACACAAAATTCTTGACGGTACCCCTTTTTAATGGTTGGTTGCACTTTCATTTTAAGGGGATCCTCATGCAAGGGCTATTTTTATGCTTGTTTGAGTTTATCTAGCACCACGGGTGTACACAAATGATATCCTAACAATAATTCATAAAAAATCTTACATATTTGTGAAATGTTTCACATATTAATTGACTTTTCATTTTTACAATGGTATTATAATAATGTAAGGACTATTCACGAAATTCTAAAAATATAGGGGGGCTTAATATGGCAAGAATTTTGATTTCACCGAACAAATATATTCAAGGGAAAGGTGAACTAATTAATATTCACAAACATATTGGTCATTTAGGAAGTTCCTTTTTATTTATTGCTGATGAGTTTGTTCAAAAAATTACAAAAGCGACCATTGAAGAAAGCTTCTCAAATAGCAACAGCACCATTACCTTTGCAACTTTTCGAGGAGAATGTTCAAAACAGGAAATTAATCGACTCAAAAATATCGTTATTGAAAACAAGATTGATGTTGTTGTTGGGGTCGGAGGCGGAAAAACTTTAGATACCGTTAAAGCATTGGGTTACTATACGAATCTGCCGACTGTAGTCGTTCCTACAATTGCTTCTACAGACGCACCATGTAGTGCATTATCTGTCATTTATACAGAGGATGGTGTATTTGAGGAGTATCTTGTCCTCCCTAAAAACCCTGACATCGTATTGGTTGATACACAAATTGTAGCAAATGCACCTGCCAGACTCCTTGCAGCTGGAATTGGGGATGCTTTAGCTACATATGTTGAAGCCAGAGCATGTTACGAAGCAAATGCAATTCCAATGGCTGGAGGAAATATAACGAAATCAGCGATCGGACTAGCTGAGTTATGTCAAAAAATCCTCTTTGAAGAAGGAGTTAGTGCATATCTCGCAGTTCAAAGAAAAACCGTTACAAAGGCTGTTGAAAATGTTGTGGAAGCCAATACGTATTTAAGTGGGATCGGTTTTGAAAGCGGTGGGCTCGCAGCTGCTCATGCGATTCATAACGGCTTCACTGTTTTAGAGGACGTTCACCATCTATATCATGGAGAAAAAGTGGCCTTTGGTACACTTTCCCAATTAGTGCTTGAAAACCGCCCTATGGAAGAAATTGAAAAAATGGTCCGTTTAAATATTGAACTAGGTCTTCCTGTAACTCTTGAACAAATGGGAGTTAAAGAAGATGTTGAGGCCAAAATACGAAAAGTTGCTGAAGCGGCCTGTGCTGAAAATGAAACTATTCACAACATGCCGTTTAAAGTAACGCCAGATGATGTTTATGCCGCCATTTTAGCAGCAGACAGCATTGGAAAACGATTTGTTAAATGAGTGGAAAACTAATCGATCTCACAGTAAAACAAAAATCTATTTTCACCCGTGGTGCTAGTTGAGCTTTAGCGCTCAACTAGCACCACGGGTAACATAACATAAAAAAAGACTTAAAGCAGAGAAAATGCAAGAAAAATTTTGAATCGGTCGATAGAGTTTTGAATATGGTTTTTGTTTATCGTTTCTTTTGAAAAACTCATAAAATGGGGAGGATGAACTGCGTGGAAAAAACGCTTATCCAGCCCGATGATACATTAATGCTGTGGGGAATTATTGTCGTATGGGCATCCGTAAGCATTTATTTAGAACAAAAATATAACTGGGCGGCGAAAATATCAGGAGCGATTATTGCGCTCATTGGTGCCGTTATTTTATCCAACACAGGCATTATCCCAACCGAATCAGCTGTTTATGACGCTGTTTGGGCGTTTATCGTGCCGCTGGCTATTCCGTTGCTGCTGTTTCACATCAACATCCAAAAAATTTGGAGAGAAAGCGGAAGATTGCTAGTCATTTTTCTATTAAGTTCGATTGGCACGGTAGCTGGCACCATTACTGCTTTCTTTTTGCTAAAAGATCATATCCCTTATCTTGATAAAATTAGTGCGATGATGAGCGCTTCGTATATTGGCGGGGGCGTCAATTTTGCGGCGATGGCGGCGAAATTCGAAACGCCGGGAGAAATGGTGTCTGCAAGCGTTGTAGCGGATAATTTAACAATGGCATGCTATTTTATTATTTTGATGATTATACCAGCCTTATCTTTTTTCCGACGTCATTTTTCCACACCGCATGTGCGGAAAGTGGAAAGCGGAAACGGCTTGGAAGATGGAAAAACGCTAGCGGAAAGCTTTTGGAAACGAAAGGAAATTTCATTAAAGGATATCGCGCTTTCAGTCGGCACCGCTTTCTTGCTCGTTATGGTTTCGTTTAAGTTAGCGGCATTCTTAGATCAAGCGATTCCATCAGGCGAACACGCGCCTATTTTTCTTAATATTTTGAATGGTTTGTTTGGAGATAAATATTTGTTATTAACAACGATGACGTTTTTTGCACTTGCGTTATTTCCTAACTATTTCGAGCGCATTCACGGCAGCCAAGAAATCGGAACGTACTTGATTTATTTATTTTTTGTCGTTATCGGCATTCCCGCTTCGATTCCGCTTATTATCAAGCAGGCTCCGTTATTATTCGTATTTGTGGCCATTATTGCGCTCATGAACTTGCTTATTTCGCTGATTGCGGGAAAACTGTTGAAATATGATTTAGAAGAAATTTTACTCGCAAGCAACGCCAATGTAGGTGGACCAACGACAGCGGCGGCCATGGCGATTGCGAAAGGGTGGAAAGACTTAATTGGTCCGATTCTCGTTGTCGGAACGCTCGGCTATATTATTGGAAATTACGTGGGCACTGCCATTGGCGTTTGGTTTTCCACTTTCTTATCATGACTGCCGGCAGTGCTCCGGCTCTATTAAAAGGCGTGTATTCATGAAAGGAATCTTGCATTAATGTTTTGTGCCATCTTCTTTATTTTGAGACGAAATTCATCGTCCGTGTTTCGTTAATTAGGATGATAACAAAATATTGTTGATGTTTTTTTAACAACAAATGGTAACATTGATATATATAACCCGTGGTGCTAGATAAACTTGAGCAAGCATAAAAATAGCCCTTGCTGGCGGATCTCCTGTAGAATGAAAGTGCGACCTGCCATTCGAAAGGAGA
>NZ_PIJG01000110.1:0-2363 GCF_002809955.1 Geobacillus sp. Manikaran-105 | reverse complement strand
GAGCTGTTTGCGCCTACTCTTCATTATGGGAAGAAAAGGGGGATTTTCATGCCCGGGTGGAGAGCAAAAATTGCTCATGGAACTTTTCCGTGAAAATCCGGAGTCGGTGAACGGTGATTTTCATCCCCGGGTGGAGGGCAGATCGCTGCCCATGGATCTTTTCTGTAAAAATCACCCGTCGGCGAGCCGTGATGTTCATGTCAGAGTGAGGAAGAGCATTTTCCTCATCAATGTTGTTCAGAAAAAAGCGGGGTTTTTTCTGGCTAAGTGAGGGTCAACCATGTTATGGGTTTTTTCGGAATGATGGTCATGACTTCACTTCGCTGACAAAAGCGTTTGTTTTTCGACCAGCGTAGCTGTGTCTGCCAATGAAGGGCGGCGGATCGGTTCAACTTTTCCACGGAGCTGGCAGGAGTTTGCCGGTGCTGTTGCGAATGTGTTGATCAAGGAGGGAAGCGGCTGTGAAGAGAGTGGATCTTGTCTACGAAACGCTGCGGGAGTGGGAACGGAATGGAAAGCGGTGGGTGAGCGCTGAGGAGCTGGCTTGTGCTCTCGGGTTCGATCGAGCCAACGTCAGCCGCGATTTAAACCGCCTTTGGCGGGAGGGAAAAGTGCAAAAGCAAAACGGAAGGCCGGTTCGCTTTGCGCTGGCATGTGGACCAAAAGCGATGACGCGTCTTGACCGGTTGGCCAAGCAGCAACCGAGCTTGGCGGCGGCGGTGGAGCAAGGGAAGGCGGCCGTCTTGTATCCGCCCAAGGGGCTGCCGATGCTGATTGTCGGCGAGACGGGAACGGGCAAATCGATGTTTGCCGAGTTACTCCATGAATTTGCCGTCGCAACTGGCCGTTTTCCGCCAGGGGCGCCGTTTGTGACGTTTAACTGCGCTGATTACACGAACAACCCCCAGTTGCTGCTCGGGCAGTTGTTCGGTATCCGCAAAGGGGCGTATACCGGAGCCAATGAGCAAAAAGGATTAATTGAAAAGGCGGACGGGGGCATTTTGTTTTTGGATGAGGTGCATCGTCTGCCAGCCGAAGGGCAGGAAATGCTGTTTACGTTTATTGACCGTGGCGTTTACCGTCGGCTTGGCGAGACGGATGTGGAGAGATCAGCCAATGTGCTGCTCATTTGTGCGACAACGGAAGATCCGGAGTCAAATTTGCTGAAAACGTTCCGCCGTCGCATTCCGATGCATATTTTGCTGCCGCCGCTTCAGAAGCGGACGCTTGATGAACGCTTTCGGCTTGTGATGCAGTTTTTTCAGGAAGAGGCTGTGCGGCTTGGAAAGGAAATTGACGTTTCGGCTAATGCTGTGCGCGCTTTTTTGTTTTATTCGTGCCCGAACAACGTCGGGCAGCTGAAGGCCGATATTCAGCTCGTTTGCGCCAAAGCCTACGCCGACTATGTCACCGGAAAGAAACAGGCCGTGCGCATTCATCGCGCCGATTTGCCCTTTCAAGTGCAAAGCGGGCTTTTGCTGGAGAAAAAACATCCGCACGCCGCCTCTTATTCGCTGCCGCGACGGTGGTATGTCTTCGTGCCCCATGAGGAAGCGGCCGATGGGGACGGCGGGCTGGCTGTGGAATCCGAATCGGTTTACGGCGTGATTGACCGCAAATATGGCGAACTAAGAGAGCGCGGCATCGCCGGTGATGAACTTGACCTATTTGCTGGAAATGGACATTAAGCATTATTTCTCGCAATACATGAAAGGGGTGGACCGGCGCATCCGTGATCGCCGCGATCTCGAGAAAATGGTCGCTCCGGACGTTCTGGCGTTGACTGAAGCGCTCGTCGTCTATGCGGAGAAGAAACTAGGGCGCCGCCTCGCCGAGAAGGTGATGTATGCGCTTGCTATGCACATTCAAACCGCGATCAACCGCCTGCGGGCCGGGACGATCGTTTCCCATCCGAAGCTGAATGAAGTTCGGGCCGCTTATAAGCAGGAATTCGCTGTCGCGCTCGACTGCCTTCAGCTGATGGAGGAAAAGATGCATATTGACTTCCCGATCGATGAAGCGGGGTTTTTGACGATGTTTTTTGCACTCCATGACGATCGAACGGAAGAGCGCGAGGAGCGGGTGGCGGTCGTGGTAGTCATGCATGGCAACGGTGTGGCTTCAGCGATGGCCGACGTTGTGAATCAACTGTTGGCCGCCGCATCTGTGTATGCAGTCGATATGCCGCTTGATGCCGACCCGAAACGTATTTACGAGCAGGTGAAAGCGGTGCTGCAGTCCATCGCGTCGGAAAAAGGCGCGCTGGTGTGAGTAAAATATTTGTGGGTGACATTCCGAAATGATCCCCGACGAGGGTTGCGAACTTTTGTTCGCGACGCTCGTCGGGGCCACCAAGCGAAGCG
>NZ_PIJG01000109.1:0-2440 GCF_002809955.1 Geobacillus sp. Manikaran-105 | reverse complement strand
AACGATGTACTCTATTCCTTTTCGTTGAAGGTTCATAGCACCAATGCGGTCATCGTTTGAGGTATATCCGCATGTTCGACAACAAAAGGTGTGTGTACGTTTCTTTCGATTGGCTTTTTCCGTATGACCACACTTTGGACATGTCAAAGAGGTGTCATGCGGAGCAACCACCATCACTTTTGACCCATGCAAACGTGCCTTATACTCTAACAGTTGACGGAACTGATAGAACGCCCACGATACGGTTTCATATCGGTCATGGATACGTACACGTTCTGTTTTTTCACGAATGCCTGATGAAGAAAGGGTGCCCCGTTCTCTTGGGACACCCCTTTGCCGCACATTCAGCCTTTATCGCTCACGCCTGCTCTTCCAGCGCGGCGACGACTTTTTCCGCCGTGCTTCGGCTTGATTGCGGATTTTGCCCGGTGATCAAGTTACCGTCGCGCACCGAGAAATCGGTCCACTTCTCGCCGCGGACGAAATTCGCCCCGCGCAGGCGCAGCGTCGACTCGAGCAAAAACGGCATATGCACATCAAGCCCGACTTCACGCTCTTCTTCATCCGTAAATGACGTGACCGTTTTTCCTTTCACAATCGGCGTGCCGTCTTTGTATGTGGCGTTCACCAGCCCTGACGGACCGTGGCAGACAGCGGCGATGATGCGCCCGTCTTCGGCAAACTGCTGCAAGACGTATTGGAGCGTTTCATTGTCGGGAAAATCGAACATCGTCCCGTGTCCACCGGGAAGGAAAATGGCGTCAAACCCGTGTGCATCGTCCTTGCTTAAACGTGTTGTGTTCTTCAGCACTGCTTCCGCCTCCGCCCAAGACGGGTCTTTTTCATTGATGCTGCGCGGGTCAAGCGGCACCTCGCCGCCTTGAATGCTCGCCACTTTCACGTCATACCCTTTTTCTTTAAATACCAAATACGGTACGGCAAACTCCTCAAGCCAAAGCCCGGTTTTATGGTCGTCGGTGATCGTCGTATGGTTCGTCACCACCATGAGCACTCGTTTCGTCATGCGGCAGCCCTCCTTTAGGTTTTGGAATGTTCTCTACTACTCATCATACTTTATGTTGGGCAAAAGAGGAAAAAATATGCTTTGTGAAATGGAAAAGGAATGAATCGCTTAAGATACGTGCCTGTCACGCCCAGGATGACGATCATAATCGTCGGTGGAAGTGCGGCATACCGTTGTCCTTGCAAAAGAGAGGACGAAAACAGCCGCGCCCAATAGTACAACAGGCGTTCTGACATACTATACTGAAGGAAGAAGAGAAATGCAAATGTAGAAATATGGGTTTGTAAGGAAAAGTAAGGAGAGAACGATCGGTGAGCATAGGAGAGTATAATGTTTCTTTGAAAAACTCACCATCGCAAAAAGCTTGCGTGACAAAGACATTGAATTAGAAGACAGCATCATGCACATGTTTCGAAAAAGGTCTAAATGAATTGCAACGGTCTTATAACAGCTTATTAAGAAATTTTTGCAAGTCTTCTGGATCTTGAATAGGATTCACATAATTCAATCCCCATTTTTGCAAACGTACAAAATCTTTATCATTATTGCTAAACAATGTCATTCCTTTTGCAATCGCTGTAGCAGCAATAAGCGCATCCCCTGCTTTTAATGTTTTTCCGGTTTCCATCTTACATTTTCTTCGTAATTCCGCTGCTTTTTCTGCTATTTCGAAGTCCACGTTGTATAGCGTTGATGCCCGAATATAGCTGTATCGCTTATGACGAATGGCTTCGTTCGTTTCTACCTTTTCATATGAAAGAAACTCCATCGCAACAACGCTAGACATTGCGATTTCAAAACCATCGTTTAACAGTTGGGTGAAGAGGTGTTTCACTGGCTCATAGCCCAAATAATGATAAACATAAATGTTATTATCAATAAGTGCGATATTACTCAAGCTCATTATTCCTCCATTCTTCTTCCCGATTAGCCATCTTAAGCAACTCTTTTACATTTTCACCAGCGAGAACGGCACTACCTGCTAAGCTTTCAAAAGCTTTCACTTTATCCTCGGTACTCAACGGTTTCGGCTTCACGATCAATTTATCTGTTTGTTCTTCAATAACAGTCAACTGCAATAAATTCGCTTCCTGTAACGCCCGCTTAACTAATTGAAAAATATGCACGTAGTCGTGGCGCTCATCTTCATTATGATTTTTTAAAATGTCTACATTTCCCATTGCTATCCCTCGCTTTCTGTATATTTTTATTATACCATCTGTAGATGAGCAAATTCACTGACATAAATTGACAACTAAACAAAAAAGGAGACATGAACCCGATTCCTTGGTTAGAATAGATGTATCACCAACTATCCACAAGGAGGTTCATGTCTCATGAATAGATTAGCACATCACCAAGGAATCCACAAGTTTTTCTTCACGCTGGGGTTGACGCTGCAGCTTTCCAAACCGG
>NZ_PIJG01000108.1:0-2482 GCF_002809955.1 Geobacillus sp. Manikaran-105 | reverse complement strand
TGGCATTGTTCGCTCTTCTTGTCACCGTGCCAGCTTGTTAGGTGATAAAGTAAAGACGGGACATGGAGGTCGGAAATTCTTTATTACAACCTATATAGCTTAATTTCGGTATATTCCAGTATCAGCTCGTTCAAATTGCAATCTATATGACAAGGACGAAGAGTTTTTATTGAATAAGGTTCCGAAAACAGGGGGAACAATAATAGTGATAAAAAGTGCGATCATAAAAATGGCAAATGAAAAAGGATTTATCTGTTTTCCGATTTCATCTTTATGTTTTTTAACAAAATTTTTTATTTGAGCATTCTCTGTGATGGATGCAGAATCGATAATTTTCCGATCATCTAAATCATAATAGTATATCTGTTTTGCATCAAAATAAAAAATGCTGTCTCTAACTTCTTTTCCTTCTGCCAATACTACTTTAACGTTTTTAGTTTGTTTTGTATCTCCTTCAGTGACTTCAGCAGAAGTTGTTAGGCTATCGAGTATTTCGGCGGAATGATCCTTATAATAGGTAAGAGTTTTTTTGAATTCTTTGTTAATTGCTCCTGTAATATCCTGATTATCTTTTGCCAATGCTGGGAGAGGAGCAACCCATAGTAATGATAAAATTAAAAATAAAATGAGTTTTTTCATCTTATCACCTCTTTTGTGAATATTTTTTATAAATTATACCATATTTTTTATCTTGATAAACCCCCTTATATGTAAAATTTTTGTTTCGATTCTAATTTATCTCTTTGCGAAGCCTTGCTTGATCAATTAACTAACATTCACGATCCATTTCTCCTCTTTTGGCTCCAAATAAAAAATCGAGAAAAGCACCTTTAGGTACCTTTCTCGATTCCCTTCAATTCTATTTCCTTCTCCCTAATTGGAATCCCATCCTCGTTGCCAATCAAACTGAATTGAATTTGTTTCGCTTCGATACGATCGCAAGTATAAGGCTTTTTTTGTCACTTAACAACAGCCTTGTCAAGAGACAATAATTCATGTCCATCCCACAACTTTCCCCTCACCGCCTCTCTTCCCTACAGCCGCAAGGGTTTTCGGGATTTGAGGAACCAGTTGGAACAAAAAACCAGGAAAATAAAAAGTGTCCGTCCAATTGGAATAAATTAGGGGATTGGGGGGAAGGGATAAGGGAAATGGAACGTTGGGAAATGTCCGTGGAAATAATTTGAGAGAACAAATGGAGAAGCTCAATCGGAACATAGCGGGAGGGGGTATATTGGGAAACTGCTTGATAAATCAGCCGCCGTTTCTATCCCCTCTCCCCTGTACCTTTTCAAAAGAAGTAAAAGCCAAGCATGAATCAGGGCAAAACCCTAACCACGCTCGGCTTCTTGGACATTTTTTCCTGGACGGATATATTTTACGGGGATAAATATCATCTACTCCCACTCTTCAAAAGATAAATTGGTAGGCTCGTCTAAAAGGTCAACTGTAAAATCAATATTTGTTGTTGGTGTACGCTCATCCACTTCCTCAAATTTAAGTTCATCAATCCACACTTGCCCTTTCCCCAAAAGTAAAACACCAAAAGATATGACTGCACTATTTTTAGGAACATCTAAAACGATATAGTAATGATTCCATTCAGTATCTCCTACAATCGGGCGGTCACTCATATTATCAAATTGCAACACATCCCCAAGTGCATCATCCACTCGCATCCAAAACCCACAGAATCCATCAACACCTTTTGATTTTATAAACCCAGAAAGTTTTATCCTTTTACCAAGATACTTTTCTGCCTTAAATTGTTGCATCATTGTGGCAAATTCAGCTTGAGATTGGACAGTAACAGCCTTTAAGAATCCAGATGCTTTCCCCTTGTGAAAGATTTCTCTGTCAATTCCCATTTTATAATTAAACGGGTGACTTCCGCTTAATTTCCATCCTTTCAATTGTTCGTTTTTCAACATGACATCCTCCCTTTGTAAAGTTAATTTACCCATGATTTTGCGGTATTGTCCTGGCGGTAATTGATAATATTTCTTAAACGAACGGGTAAATGATTCTTGTGTTTCAAAGCGATAATAGAAAGCAATATCTATTATCTTTTTATCCGTATAAAGCAGCATGTTGGCTGAATTAGCAATTCTTCGATATCGAACATATTCAGATACAGTCACACCAACTTCTTTTTGAAAAATACGATGAAAATGGTACTTTGAAAAACCAGCAAACTGAGCAATGTTTTCTAAAGATAATTCTTCATGCAAATTAGTCTCTATATATTCAATCGTTTTTTGAATAATGGGACTGTAGCTCATTTCATAGGCCTCCTTACACCTCCTTACAAATAAGATAACAGAAGAAACCATGATTTTTTTGACCTATATTGCTTTGTTTAACATCAAACGAATATTGATTTTCACGAGTGTTGATTATCCAAAATTATACATACGCCTTCCATAAATTTGGGCATACTCAAACAAAGCAGCGGCCATCCCGGATTTCCAATCGAGAGGAA
>NZ_PIJG01000107.1:0-2713 GCF_002809955.1 Geobacillus sp. Manikaran-105 | reverse complement strand
TCTGCTTTCCTATTGCCTTTTTTGGCCATTTTCAGTATACCCTCACGGATCAGGAGCGTATACCGCACTCACCAAGTGGTGGGGATTTTCACGGAAAAAGGGATGAAGAAAAATCAACAAATTCGACGAAGGGATGACAAATCATGTCGATCAAAACATTTCGGCGCACGGAAACATTCCGTGCGCCTTTGGAGGTGGTCAGCGGTAAATCAACACGCGCGCTGCGGTGCGGTCAGCGCTTTCGCCGATCACGCGGATTTTTAGGCCATAGTTGGGCACGTTCCGCCCGGCGTCGACGGCCCCTTTATTGTCATACGACCGGCTGTCGTCAAACGCCGGCGTCGGCGATGTATCGTTGTCGATCAGCTGTGAGCCATTGATTGCCACGCGGAATGGGGCTCCTTTTTGCAGGCTGAACGCCGCATCGTGCACTTGATAGCGAGTCGGCGCTGTCGTATTGCCCGACCATTTTAACGTATGCTGGTCGGCATCCACAACGCCAAGAAACCCTTCGCCCGGATGGACGCCCGTCCAGTTGTTGTCATAGCCTTCATCCACATACCAGACGACAAGCCCTGGATCGTACGAAAGAAGCCGGTCGCCGCGCAAAATATGGGCGAGCCCTTCATCGACACCGTGGTGGTTGCGCCATTCCAACAAATAGTAATGATCCGAATACCGCTTGCCATCGCTCTTTTCAAAGCCTTCCACCGCAAAGGCGCTGTCCCCTTCGGCGTCGTCGGCAAGCACGGTTGCCCCATCAGCTGTCACTTGAATGTTGTCAATATACCAGCCGGCTTCCGACACCGCCACATCAGTGATGTAATGGAAACGGAGGTCAATCGTTTGGCCCGCATAAGCCGACAAGTCAAATTCCGCCTTCACCCAACCGTTTGACGCGCCGGTAACGCCGTTGCCGGGGTTTTGTCCGTACGGATTGTCAGTCGTTGTAATGTTTCCTTGAATCGTCGTCCATTCGCTGCTGCCATGCGGTTTCACTTCCACCGCCCCGTAATCCCAATCTTTCTCAATCGCATACCATGTGTCAAAAGCGAGCATCGCCTTGGACGCTTTCGTCAAATCGATCGTCGTTGCCATCGTATGATCTAAGTTGTTTCCGCTTCCAGAGAAATAGGCGTACGCACCGCTTGGCGGAATAGTGACGACCGTTTCCTTTTTCGGCAAATTGATGCGCACAGCGTCATGGTTCGTCCCTTTCGTGCTTGCTTCGTCAAGCAATACTTCTACACCGTCTTTTGTAATCTCATTCCATTCAACGGTCGCCCCGGTCAGCCAGTTGCTTCCCGGCATCGTCGATTGCAAAAACTGTTTCGCCCAGGCGCTGAAGCCGGTCGGCTCCGTGCCCGGAATGCGCCCCGCCCAACTTCCGCTTGACATAATCGACCAATAGGCAATGGGCTCGCCCAAGCCGGAGTAAATCGTATCATATTCATCCGGCAGCCCTAAATCGTGGCCGTATTCATGGGCAAACACCCCTGCCGCCCCATCGGCCGGTTCGATTGTGTAGTCGTACGCCGCCAGCTGGCCGCGCCAATACGGCACATCGGTTGTTGTGTTCGGGATGCGATAGACCGATCCTAAATTCCAGCGGTGCGACCAAATCGCGTCGCCGCCGAGCGAACCGCCGCCCGATTCTTCTCCGACGCTGGAGTGAACGATCATTAAATGGTCAATCAAACCGTCCGGTTCGCGATAATTGCCGTCGCCGTCTAAATCGTAGCGATCCTCTTGGTCAAACTCACGCAAATCAATGGTCGGATCCTGGGCGGCCGCCGCCAGCGCCTCGCGCACAAGCGCCCGCGGATTGGCGTCATTGCCATCCGGGGTCGGCACGTTGCCGCCATAGTATTTAGCCGGATACTTCGCCTGATACCAGCCCGCCACTTTTCCTTCGATCGAATAGCTGCCGCCTGATTGCTCTTCATAATACTTTTTCACCGAGATGAGTTTTTCTCCGTTCGGTCCTGCGTAATAGCCGTCATCCCCGCCGAAAATCATGTCTTCATAATGTTCACGGGTATAATCTTTATAATACATATCCGTCTCATTCGGTTGAATGCGGTTGTGCGGAAAATCCGGGTATTCAATGAGCAAAACGAGCACGCGGTCCACCCGCTTGCCACCGTTCCATGCCTCTGGCTTGACAGACGGAACGGAATCGTTTTTCGTCTGGCCAAGCTTTTTTCCTTTCCCATTCAAAATACTGTTTTTCTGCCCCTTCTCGCGCAGCACATCGGCCCGCTTTGCCTCGTATTCGTGCAATTCTCCTTTTTCTTTCGAAGCGTGGGCCGCCTTTTGTTTTAAATAGGCGCGCACCGCTGCTTCCGCCTCAGCTGGGGTGGCGTCAGCGCGAAGCTTGCCGCTTTTTTTCAACATCTCCGCCAGCTTCTCTTCATTCGCCACCGCCAAATCGACCGGACCGCCGTGCCTGGCTGCCAAAGGTGCTCCCGAATTGGCGGCCTGCGGGGCGGACGCCGGCGCTGCCCATAGGCCCATTCCAAGCGACAGCGCAGCAACAAGTGATGTGATCGACCGTTTCTTCAAAAACATCCCTCCATATCAAATAAAAGGTTGATAGAAAATCTATACAATTAAAGTAACTATTCACCCCAGTGCTAGTGTATAAAAAAGCCCAGCACAAATAGGGCATTTCGGTCATAGAAAATGCCCTAGGTAGCGGAAAGAACTCGAT
>NZ_PIJG01000106.1:0-2859 GCF_002809955.1 Geobacillus sp. Manikaran-105 | reverse complement strand
ATATTCCCATTGATACCGTGAAAAAACAGCTCCATGTGGCATAAGGGGTACCCTGTTTGTTTCTTTTTACATGGTAATTATTGTTATGAAAATTGCTCAACTACAGTACTTAAAATAAATTTTAGCAAGGGAGTGTTTGAGTGAAGTTTTTTCACGATATTAATGAGGATAAAGAGTATTCCCTAAGCCTTATTTGCTACTCAATATTAAACATAATCACTCTAGGAAAGATAAGGTTTTTTCGTATGAAAGTAGCTGAACTGAAAAGAATTTTAGAGGAAACCAAAAGACTTCGTTAATCTTTAAGGAAGAAATAGCTCTCCTTTAAGCTTAAACAGATCTTGGGAGGGCTGTTTCTTCCTTTCTTTTTAACCGATTTGAAAAAGAAAGGCGCTTGTTCAATTAAAGCCAAACAAACCTTGACCTGATACGAATAATATTCGATGTCGTAGATGTCCCTAAACTTGGGTAAGCTAATCTAAACTAGGACTCTCCTCGTGTTTCGCTAGTCCCTCTTAGGTATGCTCAAATTTGAGTACATCTTTTTTTCGACTGACAAAAATAAAAATACGATGCCGTCGTGCCTTTTTATGCGTCCGAAAATTCCAGAATTACTCCTTAAAAATAACATTGTTTTAACCCTTACCAAAAAAATGACCTCTAAAATTGGCGTATAACACGTTTTAAACAGCGGGGTAATGGATGGTTTTAATCCCCTTGATTAAAAACGCCTATACGGTCCTACTAAACGCCTTAAAATCGATGCGGTTGTTTTTTGGAGGACGACATCGTATTTTAAATGATTGATTCAGATTTCTTTCATAACTATTCCCTTTGATAAATATAATCTATGGCGAATGTCCATTTACGAGGGGGATACGATACGTATGGAGAGTAAGTTTACAATTTCTGCAGCTCGGGAAATTCGCGAGAGACTGGACGAAATTCAATTCTTAGCAGTTAAACACCGTTCCGACAACGGCGAACTTTTTGATATCATCGACCATTTAGCTAGGGTAGGCGGCATGTTTGCGGATGTGAAAGTACAGGAATTAGAAGGGTACGTGCAAACAGCTGATCCTCAAGATTACATTTTAAAAAAGTTATCCATCGCTTACAGTTTAATGAAGCGGTATGATGAAAAGTCGGAAAAAGTTCTATAAAAGCGGTAAAGAAGCCACTCGTTGGCTTCTTTTTTTGTGTTTTCAATTATTCAACATAAACAAAAAATATGTTGCATTCAACGATATCCGACAAAACGAGACGAGGTATTACAAAAAACTCTTTACATTACCGTATTTTCCTAATAAAATAATTATTGTAATAATTGTAGTATAATTAATCTTTAGTTATATTAAAACCGCCCCTTATCCTATGTTTTGATTTTGTTCTGTTTCACAAGTGCATTACATGCCTAGTCTCAATCTTTCTAAGGGTGATCATTTTGAACGCTACAAAATTTTGTATAGCAACGTTTCTTTCAAACTTGGGGGATGTCATATACAGTGTTGTTATAGCTTGGTATATTGCTGATGTTTTACAATCAGGTTTTTTGATGGGAGCAGTTTTATTTTCCCTAGGTTTGTCGAGATTTATTGCTGGGCTTCTTTGCGGACCGGTTATTGATCGAATAGGGGCAAAGTTGTTTCTGTGGTTGTCAGACATGATAAGGGCAATCATTGTGTTAGTTTTGGCTATTCTGTTATGGGATCATACTATCTCTTTTGCAATTCTCATAATGGTCTCCGTTTTGTTTGGAGCGATTGATGCTTTTTATTGGTCAGCCTCAGAATCAATAAAGCCAAGATTAGTCGCTACTGAATATTTGAGTCGTCTCAATAGTCAATACTTCACTGTTGTAAGAACAACGATCATTTTGGGCCCTTTAATCGCCGCTTGGATGGTTGAATCAATCTCAATAGAACATTCCTTGATAGCCATTTCTATCTTATATGTATTTTCAACTTTTTTAATTTTGTTTATTGACTCTAAAAATAGTCATCTTGAAAATATGAACGATAATAATGACAAAACTTCTTACTTTTCGGATTTAAGACTTGGTTTTAGTTTTTTGAATAGACAAAAAATGATTTTTTATTTGGTTATAACTATATTTTTTGTAAATATTGGAGCAAACGGGGTTACTGTATTGTTCCCTTTTTTAGCTAAAAATGTTAGTGATGATGCTAAGTATTTAGGATATATATATTCATCGATGTCAATGGGAAGTTTGTTAACTGGTTTAATCTTTTCAGTTAAAAGCATTCACAAGGTTGAATTGAAGATTATTTATTTATCTTTTCTTTTACAAGCTACTGGTATTGCCGCACTATGTTTCACCCAAAATTTTTTGATTATTCTAATTTTCGTTTTTGTAATTGGCTTAATTACTGGTTTTATAGGAGTCCTTATACCTACTTTTGTTCAACGTTCTGTGCCTATTCATTTATTAGGAAGAGTTAATAGTATTATGATGGCGATTTCAATGCTTTCAACGCCAGTAGCCCAGTTTATTTTTGGGGTCAGTGTTGATTATTTCAATATAAAATATCTTTTCTTCATTGCAGGTGCTTTGGGTATAGTTACTAGTTTATCTTCGTTATTAATTAATGAGAGAAAAGGTACGCCACAAGAGAAACTGTAATGTAAAGGAGGTGTTAAGCTTGAATATATTAGTTGGCGTTACAGGTTCTTCAGGAGTTGTTGAACTACCTATGTATTTACGAGTTTTTAGAGAAAAACTATATAGACTCCCATGACAAAAAATTTCGTCACCATCGGAAGGATGAAAACAACCTTCTGTCGAATGGTCTCCTTGCAGCTGGGGTCATGAGGTCGTTGTATCTATGGTACGTAAAA
>NZ_PIJG01000105.1:0-3494 GCF_002809955.1 Geobacillus sp. Manikaran-105 | reverse complement strand
TTCAAGCAGACAGGACATAACGGGCATTGTTCGGGTAGAGAAAGTTCGAAAATCCAACGTTCCCCTTCTTTTCGCACCTTTTGAATCAAAACATCTGGTCAATCGATGAGTTCTTTGATAAACTGAGAGTACATGCGAATTTCCCTCCATGGTTCGGTTTGGTCACCTTTACCATACAGGAAAATTCGCATTTTTTGTACCCTCTATGCACACCTACCTTAAATGATCAAGTACAACTTGTGGTGAAGAGCCTATTCTTTAACTTTTAGCAATCGCATGCTGTTTAATGTTACGATTAATGTTGCTCCCATATCGGCAAATATCGCTAACCATAGCGTTAACCAACCAGGCACAATTAACAGTAATGCCAATGCCTTAATCCCTAAAGAGAAAGTAATGTTTTGCTTAATAATCGCTAAAGCTTTGCGGCTCAATTTAATCGTATATGGCAATTTGCTTAAATCATCAGACATTAAGGCAATATCGGCTGTTTCTAGGGCTGTATCGGTTCCAGCACCGCCCATCGCCACACCAACGGTTGAAGCTGCAAGAGCTGGTGCATCGTTCACACCATCTCCAACCATCGCAACACTTCGATACTTGTCGCGAAGCTCTTTGATGAAATTCAGTTTATCTTCTGGAAGTAAATCGGCTTTAATATCGGAAACGCCGACTTGTTTTCCGATGGCTTCGGCTGTTCTTTGGTTATCCCCTGTCAACATTACCGTTTTTTCAATACCGACTTGATGAAGTTTTCGAATAACCTCTTTGGATGATTCTCTTATTTCGTCTGCCACGGCAATTAACGCCAGAATTTCTTTTTCCGTTCCTAACGCCATGACCGTTTTCCCTTGTGTTTGAAGGGTTGTAATTTGTTCTTTTATTTCTGATTGGATGCCATTTGGAAGAAGTTCTTCAAAAAGACCTGGACTTCCGACATAATACATTTCGTTGTTTACTTTGGCTTTGACCCCTTTACCTGTAATGGATTGGAATTCTTCAACCGATACATCATTAAAATTCAATCCATCTTCTTCTGCTTTTCTTATAATGGCGGAAGCAAGTGGATGTTGTGAGCCTTTTTCAATGGCTGCTGTAATGGTCATTAGTTCATTTTCATTGCCATTATAAGTGACTACATCGGTGACGGAAGGAATACCTTTTGTTAATGTTCCTGTTTTATCAAAAGCAATCACTTTTAAGTTTCCTGCTTCCTCTAAATAAATACCACCTTTAATTAACACACCGTTTTTCGCTGCATTTCCAATGGCAGTTACAATCGAAACAGGCGTGGAAATAACCAACGCACACGGACAACCAACCACTAATACAGCTAGACCTCGATAAATCCATTCGCTCCAATCAGCACCCATAAATAATGGAGGAATAACGGCTAGTAAAAGAGCAAAAATGATAATGGCTGGTGTATAGTATTTGGCAAAACGATCTACAAACGCTTGAGAAGGTGCTCGTTCTGCTTGAGCTTCTTCCACTAAATGGATGATTTTCGAAAGAGTTGTATCTTCCACTCGTTTTGTCACTTTTACTTCCAATAACCCTTCTTCATTCAATGTTCCTGCAAAGACTTCATCACCGACTGTTTTGGTTACTGGAACACTTTCTCCCGTAATGGCAGCCTGATTTAGCGTAGATGTACCCTTGATGACGATTCCATCCATCGCTAATTTCTGACCAGGCTTTACAATCATAATATCTCCGACTTGAATATCGTCAACAGGGACCATCATTTCTTCATTTCCGCGACGAATTAATGCTTCTTTTGGAGCAATATCCATCAACGATTCAATGGATTGACGAGCTTTATCCATGGAATAACGCTCTAAGGCTTCGCTAATGGCGAATAGAATAACAACCGTTGCACCTTCTCCCCATTCACCAATCGCTGCAGCTCCTAAAATCGCCACTGTCATCAGCGTATTCATATCAAAATTCAATCGAACTAGGTTTTTGAAACCTTTTATAAATAACGAATATCCACCGATTAAAATTGCTGCAGCATATCCAATTGTCGCAAAGATATGCTCTTCTCCGTATTGCTTCCCTAAAAACCAACTGATCACAAGCAAAACGGCGGAAATATACACTTTAATGTTCTCTTTTTGCTTCCAAAAAGGTTCACGCTTGACTGATTTTTCTTTATCTTCCCGAACCTTTAAGTTTTCAAAAGCTCCTGCTTTTTCTAATTCTTCGATGGTTGTTGTACCCCAAACGGTAATTTTAGATGCTCCAAAGTTTACTTTAGCATCTTGAACACCGGGCAATGATTTTACATTATTTTCAAACTTTGCCGCACAGTTTGCACAAGTAAATCCTTGAACACGGTAGGTTTTCGCTTCTGATTTAGATAATTTTGCTTGTTGTTCAGACACAGACTTTCACCTCTTTCTCATGTACTAACGCAATCATGATTAACTGCTTAATATGGTCATCATCCAGCGAATAAAATGCTAGCTTTCCTTCTTTTCGATACTTTACAATCCCTTGTTTATAAAGGGTGCGTAAATGATGGGAAGTGGTTGCAACAGAAGCCCCAATGATATTGGCAATATCACATACACATAACTCTTTATCTTGGCAAAGTGAATAGACAATTTTTGCCCTATTTTCATCTGCCAGTGCTTTAAACAACAGGACAACACTGGATATATCTTCTTTTTGCAATTCCCCTTGTATTCGATTGACTTTTTCTTCGTCATAACAATAAATTTCACATGTATCTTTCTTACTCATTCATTATCCCCCTTTCATATTCAAATTTCCGTTTGAATATATTATACCCCATTTCTTTTATTATTCAAGTATTTATTTGAATTAAAAACAAAAAACATCCATGAGTAAATTTTACTCCCCACCCTCCTTCCATAATGGAGGATGAACGCAAACAGTTTGGAAAGACGTGCTTTTTAATGGTGGTTCGACCCTGTACAAAAAACTGTTTGAGTCCATTTGGTGTTCCACCCATTGTAAGCCCTTTTYATTTGGAAAAGGTGACTACGAACAGAAAAATGCCTAACGAACAAGTGGACTCACTGTTTGCGAATTCATCAATGGAAGGAGTCCGGATCATGGATGTGCTTTATCATCGTTGCGCAGGTTTAGATGTTCATGCCAAAACGATTGTCGTTTGTGCGCTTTGGGGAGAAGAAGACCACATTCAAAAGGAGATCGAAACGTTTTCGACGTTTACCAAAGACTTGTTTCGCCTCCTGAAATGGCTCGAGGATCGAGAAATCACTCATCTAGCGATGGAGAGTACGGGGGTTTACTGGAAACCGGTCTTTAACATTTTAGAGGACTACTTTGACATTACCTTGGCCAACGCTCAGCGAATCAAGAATGTCCCAGGGAGAAAAACGGATGTATCCGATGCGGAATGGATCGCTAAATTATTGCGTTATGGACTGATTGAAAAGAGTTTTGTGCCACCCGCGCCAATTCGAGAATTGCGGGACTTGACCCGTTTACGCAAAAAA
>NZ_PIJG01000104.1:0-3057 GCF_002809955.1 Geobacillus sp. Manikaran-105 | reverse complement strand
GGTGACTCTATTCTACCAGAAAAAAGGGCGATTCTTCTATATTTGAGGCAAAAAAGTGGGGGCTGATCCCAAAACGCATTCGCGTTTTGGGTCAGCCCCCTTTCACAATCGCAGCGTCGCTTTCCTTTCACATTAGAGGAGGCATTTGGCGTAAAACTTAGGCAAAGACGTCCTTGCCTGTTGGCTGGGAAGAAACGGCCGTTCGTTACGATTCGCTCGATTCCGGCGACGGGGCGCGGACGACCGATTGGAATCGGCCTTTATGTGAACCGTCGCAAAACGGTTTATTGTTCGACAGCCCGCACCGACAGAGCGAAAACGTTTGTTTCGTCACAAACGGCTTTCCTTCTCCATCGAGCAGTTCCACATCGCCGGTGACGCGCAGCGAACCGTTGTCATTCACTTTGATTTGCACGTTTGCCATCGCTTGTTCCTCCTTTGCTTTGACAGTTTCGCGTGTTGGCAGGTAAAATGAAAAAGAAAATCAATAAGGAAAAAGGAGTCAGGCATGAGTGTATCGATCACGTTTACGGATGCAGCCAAACGGGCGCTTGCCTCTATTGTAGCGCAATCCGAGCGGCAGTTAAAGCTGGCGTTTGACACGGACGGCTGCGGCTGTTTGGTCGACGGCGTGCCGGCGCTATGGCTTGTCGACAAGGCCGATGACGATGATTTGGCCGTCGAAACGAATTTCGTGCCGGTGCTCGTCGAACGGTCGCGGCTCATCTTTTTTGATGAAGCGATGACGATTGACGTCAAGCCGGGAACGACCGTTTTTCAGCTCAAAAGCCTAGGGCAAACGTTGAATGGTCATATGCCGCTTGTTGAGGTGAAATCCGGCGATGAACGGTAAGTTAGAGCAGCTCGCAAAGACGGCGAAGCAAAAAACATGGGTGTCGTTCACCCATGAAAACGATCCGTACAGCTTGCTTCATTGGTCGGTCGCCGGCCCGTATCATGAGGCGAAAGACGTCTGGCTGCTGCAAAACGAAATGACGTTTGAAACGAAAGAGTTTCCGACGCTGGAGGCGGCCATTGCTTGGCTTGGCGAGCATATGCCGCACATCACCGAAGTGTTGTAAAGGGGACGCCCTGAAAGCCGGTTTGGGCCGCAGGGCGCCCCTTTATGATAAAAGCTGCATCGTCCATGTTGCGGTTATTGAGGACTGTTTTGCCGCTTGGTCGGATGGGTTGCTTTTTCCAATTCTTCTTTTGCGATCACCGGCTTGACCGTATCAGCGGACGGTTTCCCTTTTTGGGCGCGGTTTTTCGCCATCCATCATCTCTCCTTTTCTTTGTCGTGTAGTTGTATCGTTTGACAAATGAACGATTGTTATGCAAGGGGGCGGACATGATGAAGAAGATCGGGCGAAAAAAAGAGCAAGGGACGGAGGCTTTGACGATCGCCGACCGGCTTGGCGCCGCGGTGGAAGCGAAGCTGCTTGAGAAAAAGCGCGCACTTGCCGAGGAAGAAGCGCGGAGGCGGGCGGCAGAGGAAGCGCGGCGCCGCGAGGAAGCGCGCCGCCGTGAGGAACAGAAATCGTTTGCTGAGCTGCTTGAGGAAAGCGAGCTAGACTGGCGGAAATTTAAGTAGCGGAGGGGATGGACGATGAAATCGAATGCGGCAGCGACGCGCCCCTCTTCTTTTCCATTCTGGACGGCCGGAGCAGTCGTCGCGTTGGCCGTCAATTTGCGCGCGCCGCTTACGACGGTCGGCCCGCTCGTGCCCGATTTGCAGCGGGAGCTTGGCCTTTCCTACGCGGCCGCCGGAGCGTTGACGACGATTCCGCTTATGGCGTTCGCCTTGCTGGCACCGGCGGCAGCGGCTCTCGCCCGCCGGTTCGGGATGAAGCGGACGCTCTTTTTTTCGTTGATCGTGCTGCTCGTTGGCGAGCTTCTCCGGCCGCTCTCCGGCAGTTCTTGGCTGTTTGCCGGCACGGTGCTGATCGGTGCAGCCATTGCGGTGGACAACGTCTTGATGCCGGCGCTGGTGAAAGAGTCGTTTCCCGAACGGGTTGGTTTCATGATGGGCATTTATACGGTGACGATGAACATGAGTGCGGCGTTCGCTTCCGGGATCGCTGTTCCGCTTGCCGATGGCTGGGGGCTTGGCTGGCAAGGGGCGTTTCGCTTTTGGGCATTGCTGGCGGCTTTGGCGCTTGCTGTTTGGCTGCCGCAAGCACGCCGCTGGGAGCCGGACGGGGCGCCGTCCGGAAGCCGCCGCTCAACGCTTTGGCGGTCATGGCTCGCCTGGCAAGTGACGCTGTTTATGGGATTGCAATCGTTTTTCTTTTACTGCGTCGTCACTTGGCTGCCGGAGCTTGGGCAAAGCAAGGGGTTGGCGCCCGGTGCGGCCGGATGGCTGCTCTTTTTCTTCCAGTTCGCCCAGCTCCCGATGATGTTCGTCTCTCCGATGCTCGCGGAGCGGATGGACAATCAAAAGGCGCTTATTGGTTCAGCTGTGCTTTGCATGGGGGCTGGGACGCTTGCCTTTTTCGGCGGGCAAGGGTGGTGGCTGTGGGCGGGGGCGCTTGTTGCTGGCATCGGCGCTGGCATGGCGTTTTCGCTTGCGATGATGCTGTTTACGCTGCGGACGCGCCATCCGCTCGCCGCCGCCCAATTGTCCGCCATGGCGCAATCGGTCGGCTACTTGCTGGCGGCTTCCGGTCCGCCGTTGTTCGGGGTGCTGTATGATGCGTCCGGCCGCTTCAATGCGCCGCTTGGTCTGCTTGTTGCCGTCTGCATCGCCATGATGGCCGTTGGCTTAGGGGCGGCGAGGGACCGATACGTAGATGAAAAGAAATAAAGCGGCCCGCTCGTCGCAAATGAGCGGCCGCACGTACCGAACGAGAGCCCGTATGCGGCCGTCAACGGCCGCCGGGCTCTCGATTTGTTTGCATTTTTTGGCTCGATCTATTTTTCAGCAAGGCATGTCGGCTTTCTTTCCGCTCCTTTGGTTTTTATCTTAATTAGGCGAGAAGACTCCCACTTCAACGAAGCGAAGCGGAGTAAGTGGGAGATGAATCGCCTTAACTATATTTTGCTGAAAATAGGATA
>NZ_PIJG01000103.1:0-3222 GCF_002809955.1 Geobacillus sp. Manikaran-105 | reverse complement strand
GAAACGTTGCAACCGTCAAACATGTAGACCCGTCTGTTGTGTGTGGAAGCTAAGTACTGCCAACAGACACACCGAGAGAATCGGCAACGATGTAGGCATAACCTGCGTCGTTGGGCAGTCGTCAACCTGCCCCTGATGCAACCCCAAGTCAAGGAAGGAGGACAAAGTCCGCTCGCACTTCTGGGGAGTTGCAAGCCCCCACTTCAAGCGTTAGCGAAGTGGGGGTAGTTGACGTACGATAAGAAGCGGCATCACTATCAATTTCTGAGCAAATGGAGAGGAGAGCTATGCTTCACCAATTTTCCCGCAATGAATTGGCCATCGGCCCTGAGGGGCTGCAAACATTAAGAAACGCCACCGTGGCGGTGCTTGGCGTCGGCGGTGTCGGGTCGTTTGCCGTCGAGGCACTTGCCCGCTCCGGCGTCGGCCGGTTGGTGCTGGTGGACCGCGACAATGTTGATATTACGAACATTAACCGGCAAATCCACGCCTTATTGTCAACGATCGGCCGCCCGAAAGTCGAGCTGATGAAAGAACGCATCGCCGACATTAACCCGGAGTGCGAGGTCATCGCTTTGCAAATGTTTTATACGGAAGAGACGTATGAGCAGTTTTTTGCCTATGACTTGGATTTTGTCATCGATGCGTCCGACACGATCGTGTATAAAGTGCATTTAATGAAACAATGCCTTAAGCGCGGCATTCCGATCATCTCGAGCATGGGGGCGGCAAACAAAATGGATCCGACCCGCTTTCGCATTGTCGACATTTCAAAAACGCACACCGATCCGATTGCGAAAGTCATCCGCGCCAAGCTGCGCAAAGAAGGGATTCGCCGCGGCATACCGGTCGTCTTTTCCGACGAAAAACCGGTGAAAATCCGCGAAGACGTCCGCCAAGTCGTCGGCAACGATGCTTCGCCGATCCGCAAAGCGAAAATGCCGCCGTCATCGAATGCGTTTGTTCCGTCGGTTGCCGGGCTCATTATGGCGTCTTACGTCATCAATGAATTGTTAAAAGACATCCCCATCGCCCGCGTCGGCGAATGAGGAAACGATGGGCAGACAAGGGGCGATGCATGCCATTGCCTCTTGTTTCGTTATGAATGGGCCATCGGTTCGACTTGTCCGCCCGTTTCGGAGAGAAGAAGCTGGGCGAGGGAAAAGCGGTCGCCTTCTTCGGAGGCAAGCTGACGGGCGCGGGCCATAATTTTGACGAGCGCCTCGTAATCTTCGCGCACCGTCGTCTGGCGCGCTTCCAAGCGTTCGGCCTTTTTGGCCAACTGTTCATTGCGAGCCTGCCACTCCGCCCGTTCCCGTTTCAGTCGCTCGTTTTCCCGGCGGGCGGCTTCCAGCTGCTCAACGTCGTTCCGCAGCCTTTGCAAAAAGGAAATGCACTCGTCAAGCGTCAACGTGGTAGCCGGGAGAAACGGGGACGATCCCTCGGCAAGCTTCGGATTGTCAGGGGCGCCGAACGATACGGCGGCCGCCTCCTTTTGCCATTTTTTCATCATTTCCAATGCCCGTTTCCGTTCTTTTCGCTGTTTTTTTGCCTGTTCAATGGCTTCAAGGTGCCGTTTCCGCACCTCGGCGTTCCAGCGAAACCCGCATGCCGCCGCCGTCCGCCGCAACTGTTTTCCGACCTTTTCGAAGGCGGCGAGCTGCGTTTTGCCTTCGCGTATGTATTGCAGTACCGTTTCTGCAAGCAGTACATCCTCTTCATGCGACCATGCATCTTGTCTCGTCTTCATGCTGTCCACCCCGCAAATGTAATGTTGATATGATAATAGTTTTTCCGTCCTTTTTCCACTTTAAACTCCAGGTTGTCGATTTTCGGCATATCCTTTCCGCCGGCGAGGCCGGTAAAGGCGCAAAGCGGAAGATTCGATTTGGCGAAACCGCCGCCGCCGCTGTACAATGAAACGCAGGAGGGATTCGCATGCGAAATACGACAGAGCCGCTGGCGGTGCGGATGCGCCCGCGGACGATCGATGAGATTGTCGGACAAGCGCATTTGATCGGGCCGGGGACGCCGCTTTATAAAATGGTAAAAAAAGGATGGGTGCCGTCGCTTTTGCTGTATGGGGAACCGGGAACGGGAAAGACGTCGCTCGCTTATGCCATCGCCCGCACGGCCGGACGGGAGCTGGTGGCTTTAAACGCAACGGCCGCCGGAAAAAAGGAGATCGAAGAGGCGGCTGAGGCGGCGCGTTGGTCGGGCAATGTCCTTTTGTTTATCGATGAAATCCACCGGCTAAATAAAGCCCAGCAAGATGTGCTTCTCCCCCATATGGAATCAGGGCTCATCACGCTCATTGGGGCGACGACGGAAAACCCGTTTCACGAAGTGAACCCAGCCATTCGCAGCCGGTGCGGGCAAATTCAGCAGTTGAAACGGCTTGAGCCCGAGGATTTAATCGTAATTTTGAAACGGGCGCTCGCCGATTCGGAACGCGGTTTTGGAGAGATGTCGATCATGATCGAGGAGGCGCTTCTATGGCGCTTGGCCGCGGCGGCCGGCGGGGATGCGCGCGCCGCGCTTTCGCTTCTTGAGGCGGCGGTGGCGGCGGCTGATGAGCGCGACGGCCGCCTGTATATCGATGAAACGGTTGTCGCTTCATGCACGGCGAATCGCGGCTTTGTCCATGACAAATATGGCGATCACTATTACTCGCTGCTGTCGGCTTTTCAAAAAAGCGTGCGCGGCAGCGATGTCGATGCCGCCCTTCATTACTTGGCCCGCTTGCTTGAAGGCGGTGACTTGGCGGCCGTTTGCCGGCGGCTGCTTGTGATCGCCTATGAGGATATTGGGCTTGCCAATCCGATGATGGGCGTGAAGGTGCAGGCGGCGGTGGCGGCAGCGGAGCGGATCGGGCTGCCGGAAGCGCGCATCCCGCTTTCGGTTGTGACGATCGAACTTTGCTTGAGCCCGAAATCCAACAGCGCCTACAAGGCGCTCGATGCCGCGCTGGCCGATGTGCGCGCCGGCAAACTTGGCGACATTCCCGATCATTTGAAAGATGCCCATTACAAAGGAGCGGCTTTGCTTGGGCACGGACAAGGCTATTTATATCCGCACGATTATCCGAACGGCTGGGTGGCGCAAGCGTATTTGCCCTCCGCTCTAGAAGGCCGGTGAATTAATGGGGCATAGACTTCCCACATGTCGAATTTTGGAGGCCATTCTCCCCGCCGTTTGGCGCCAAAGGATGGGAAGACGAGC
>NZ_PIJG01000102.1:0-3296 GCF_002809955.1 Geobacillus sp. Manikaran-105 | reverse complement strand
GGTTTGTCAACTACATCCACGAACGTCCGGAGGAAGTGCTGCAGCGCTTAGGGTGTGCAGGATGACTGAGAAGTTAACTCTTCATGTTGCATGTATATACATAATGCCATATTAGTTAGTAATAACGATAAAGACTTTCATTGGATTCGAGATAACTATACTTATAAAGATCGAAAGTTAGATTATGTGAATCCGATAATAGATAAGAAAGCTTACGGCGAGTTTGTCAAAACCTATATCGAAAGCAGAGGGTTTTAGAAATTTTATTTGAACATATTATCCCTTATGGCAACCCGATTAACGACATTCGTGACCCCATCACCAAAATATTTCCAAAATACGTCTTCCGCAACAAGATATTTTCCAATCCGATTACCGCAAAATAAAATTAATCCATTCAACGGAACTAAGACTGCGATCGACAAGTGGGCGCCTATATTTTCTTGCTCAATGCTGAACAGGGCTTTAATGGAGTCTAACCGATCGGTCCTTGCCTAGGGGGAAACGGCAGTCAAGTTGGTTGTGGGGTGCTCTTCCTACCGCAAAGCCGCCCGTTCGTTGGAGTCGATCGTGAGAGATGCGGTCCTCAGCCATGAGGTGATTCGTCAGCTGGTGTTGGAGGCCCCTGTCTCGCTCCTCCCCTCTGTTTCCCAACGATATGGTCGGGTGCTGTTGGTGGAAGCGGATGGACTCTGTTTCCCGCTAAGAGAAAGGGAAGCGGCTTCGGGCGTTTATGGACCATGATCACCCAAATCGATGGAATAGGGCGGAGAAAGGGAAGTTGGAGGAGGAAGAACCCCAGAGGGCAGCCTCGGCCCCGAAGAAGGCCAAGTGAGTCGAACAGGCCAAACGGGAGGCAGGACGGCGGTGGCGGATGTGAGGCGACAAAACATCCTGTGTCTTCAACCGTCATCGGGGACGCCCATCGATCAAGCGTTGCCGGCTCTTCGCGATGGTGGTTGGATGTAAAAAATGAGACTAAACGGAGTCACCTCATGATGAGGGATGAGAGTACAAAAGCGCTTACGGATATAAACTCCTGAAAATGGCCCAATCACCCGTGATTTCAAAATTCCATAGGGAGCCAAAAAACGTTCTCCACCAAGTCTTGGCCGACTCGAATTTCAAAAAACGATCGAATTCCCGCCTCATAAATGGTAAAATAGAAGCACAGACTAGTTCCTGTATCCTGCACGAATCAAGGAGGTTAGCCATCATGGAAGGAAAACCGATCTACTACGATGGCAGCGGTCATCTGCCTAGCGAAAATGAAAGCGGTGTCAAAAGCGAACCGTTTACGCTCACCAATGAGATACGAAAACAAATCAGCGGCAACCCGTTTGTCGTGGAACAAAGCGAGTAACATTGCCTTGGAGAAAGGCAATTTTTTTTTTGCGGTCAAATCGTTTGTCAAATGTGTCGGATCTTTATATAATTATCTCTGATTGGAGATATTTGAATTCAAAATAAGTAAATGCCGCTTGAACAAAGTGCAAACACTAAAGTGCCGAGATCATCACGAAAGGGAGTATGCATCATGACAAAAGTATTGTACATCACCGCCCATCCGCACGACGACACGCAGTCTTACAGCATGGCGGTCGGAAAAGCGTTTATCGACACATACAAACAAGTGCATCCGGATCATGAAGTCATTCATCTTGATTTATACAAGGAATACATTCCGGAAATCGACGTCGACGTGTTCAGCGGCTGGGGCAAACTTCGCTCCGGGAAATCGTTTGAAGAGCTGTCTGACGAAGAAAAAGCGAAAGTCGGGCGGATGAACGAGCTGTGCGAGCAGTTTATTTCCGCCGACAAATATGTATTCGTCACGCCGATGTGGAACTTTTCGTTCCCGCCGGTGTTAAAGGCGTATATTGACGCCGTGGCGGTCGCCGGCAAGACGTTTAAATATACGGAACAAGGGCCGGTCGGATTGCTTACTGATAAAAAAGCGCTCCACATTCAAGCGCGCGGCGGTTTCTACTCCGAAGGCCCGGCGGCGGAAATGGAAATGGGCCATCGGTATTTAAGCGTCATCATGCAATTTTTCGGTGTTCCGTCATTTGAAGGGTTGTTTGTCGAAGGGCATGCGGCGGTGCCGGAAAAGGCGGAAGAAATTAAAGCGAACGCCATCGCTCGGGCGAAAGACTTGGCGCACACGTTTTAACGGGAGGCCGAGTATTGCGAGGGAAATGGTTGCAAACTTGGCCTGGGAGCCTCTTCATCCGGAGAGGCTCCTTTTTTATTGGACAAACCAAACGGCCGTGACATTCATATACGCTGGCGGGGAGCCGTATGGTATAGCCTGATCAATAAAGTCCCTATTTCTTCGTGAGAAATTTTCCTCGATAAATACATAAAACCCCAGCACCGAAGTACTGGGGCAAAAACCATGAATTCCCCGCTGACGGGGTGAAATGGCCTGCGACGCGGCAGGCAACTTATCATTAGGTTATGATTCTCTTGGCGATAATATGCAAAGAGAGGAACCATTTAGGCTCCTCTCCGTTGTCAAAACAAACGAATCCACGTTTTTTCACGTGTGAAATGGTCTGTGACGAGACAGACAACTTATTTTGTACTCTAAGTATAGAAAAAACCTAGGGAAATGTCAATACGTCATAAATACGTCGTCAATACATTGTAAATACGTTACAGGTCAAATACCCATTTTACACGGTTCATAATCTTATTTAAGTCATCCTCGTTTATATTGCCGATATGTTGCTTTAATCGTACTTTGTTTACGGTCGTTAATTCTTCTACCTTTACCGCGGAAGTCTGAGCTAAAAAAGGATAAACTTCCTTTCGAAGAAAGTAATGTGTCTTGAAACGAGGCACTACTTTGGTTTTCCCTTTCCGATCTGTAACGGTTTTGGTTTTTAATTTTGTAGATAAAGGAGCTACCTTAACGTTTCCGGATGTGCGGTTAATCCAGTCATTAGAAAGAACAAGCACCGGCCGCTCTCCGTTTTGTTCTGTGCCGATATTTTCCCCGAGTTCACAAGTGAAAATAGCTCCTCGTATGATCGGGCGCTTCATCTGCGTTTGCTCATTCTCAATCCATTCGTTTGCTAAAGCAATCTTCTTTGGATGCCATTCATCTAGTTTTACCTTTTTGTCCACTTTGTTTAAACGTAATCGTTCGCGTTGAATAGCATCTGATTCCATTTTATTCCCCCCTTTCCCTTCGTTTTATCTTAATTAGGCGAGAAGACTCCCACTTCAACGAAGCGAAGCGGAGTAAGTGGGAGATGAATCGCCTTAACTATATTTTGCTGAAAATAGGA
>NZ_PIJG01000101.1:0-3304 GCF_002809955.1 Geobacillus sp. Manikaran-105 | reverse complement strand
TTTTGGGGGCTTTCATGATCCGCTCACGCTCCATTCCAACGATTTTTCTTCCTTTTTCGACATAAGCCCCCTAAATCCCTGCCTCAGGGTGTACTTTTTTCACCGGCCTTCTAGGTTCGCCAAGCAGGAGTCATTCCCGTAAAGTCGCCGAAAGGTGCATTCTTCCGCTTGACGAAGGAAACAGCCGTTCAGTACACTGAAAGAAGTTTGACAGAAAAGGTGATGAACGTGCGGATTGAAATTCAAGGACTGCCGAATCCGGAACGGTTTCAGCGCCCGCTTGAGGTGATGACCGAGCTGTTTTTCGAAGCGCCGGAGCTGTCGTTCGCGCCGCTTCCTGAGGCCGATATGGCCGCTATGTTTTCCGTCAAGGAAGACGGGGGCATCGCTGTTTCGGGGACGCTGCTTGACAAGACGTCGGGGCGCGTGGAGGAAGTAAGTCATGAACGCAGCACGCCGGCGGATGCTGACGGGAAAACGTACGAAAAACAGCTGAAAAACGCCGTTTTGCATGTCTATTTGACGTTGCTTGAGCGTTCTACCGGCCTCATTCAGCCGTGGGGCGTGCTGACCGGCGTCCGCCCGGTCAAGCTGCTTCATCAGCTTTTGCGCTCAGGCCTTTCGAAAGAAGAGGCGCATCGGAAGCTGGCCGAGGAGTACTTGGTGACTAAGGAGAAAATCGAACTAATGCAGGCGATCGTGGACCGCCAGCTCACGGTCGTGCCGGATTTATACGATTTGGCTCATGAAGTGAGCATTTATATCGGCATTCCGTTTTGCCCGACGAAATGCGCGTATTGCACATTTCCGGCGTACGCCATCAACGGCCGCCAAGGGTCGGTCGACGCCTTTTTGGCCGGCCTTCATTACGAAATGGAAGCAGTCGGCCGCTTTTTGCGCGAGCGCGGCATTCGCATTACGACGATCTACTACGGCGGCGGGACGCCGACGAGCATTACGGCCGACGAGATGGACCGGTTATACGCTCATATGTATGACGTATTTCCAGACGTCGACCGCGTCCGCGAAATCACGGTCGAAGCCGGGCGTCCGGATACGATTACGCCGGAGAAGATTGACGTATTGAAAAAATGGAAGATCGACCGAATCAGCATCAATCCACAGTCGTACATTCAAGAGACGTTAAAAGCGATTGGCCGCCATCATACCGTTGAAGAAACGATTGAGAAGTTCCACTTGGCGCGGCAGATGGGGATGAACAACATCAACATGGACTTAATCATCGGACTGCCGGGCGAAGGGCTTCCAGAGTTTACGTATACGCTTGAACAGACGGAACGGCTTCTGCCCGAGTCGCTGACCGTTCATACGCTGTCGTTTAAGCGGGCGTCGGAAATGACAAAGAACAAACAAAAGTACAAAGTCGCCAGCCGCGAGGAAGTGCAGGCGATGATGAAGGCGGCCCAGGAGTGGACAAAGGAGCACGGTTATGTCCCATATTACTTGTACCGACAAAAAAACATTCTCGGCAACTTGGAAAACGTCGGCTACGCCTTGCCGGGGCACGAGAGCCTATACAACATTATGATCATGGAAGAACAGCAGTCGATCATCGGCCTTGGCTGCGGGGCATCAAGCAAGTTTGTCGATCCGAAAACGCGGAACATCACCCGCCAGGCGAATCCAAAAGAGCCGAAAGTGTACAACGAACATTTCGCCGAATATACGGAAGAGAAAATCAATATATTAAAGGGAATATTTGGATAAATAACAACACCCCGGGAACAACCCCGGGGTATTTTGATTAGCGGTGAAATAAAATGAGCTTGCCGCTCGCATTGACGCAACGGTGTGTTTTGTCCCAACAGCCGCGCTCGCGCAATTTTTGCTCGCCGATTTTTTTCGCTTCTTCATCATTGGCGGCTTCAAACGTTTCATCAAGCAATTTTTCCCCGTCGCGCTCAAACGCGGTCAACGTATACGTCGGCATGTCACCATCTCCTTTCGCTGAATCATCATTCATTTCTCTTTCATTTAGAGGTTGAATCGACAAATTCCTGCTTTTATCTAAAACTTTTTTTTAGATGGCACGTTTTAATAGTGTGAGAGGAAAATTTGTTTTGTGTTGGGGGAATGTGGATGAGTTTGGAGATCATTGAGGTGACGAAACGGTTTGGCCAGGCGACGGCCGTCGACCATTTGACGTTGACGGTTCCGGAAGGGGAGATGTTCGGATTGCTTGGGGCGAACGGAGCGGGAAAAACGACGACCTTTCGCATGATTTTAGGCCTTCTGCTCCCGACGGAAGGGGTGATCCGTTGGCAAGGCGAACCGATTGATGACTCGAAAAGCCATCTGATCGGCTATTTGCCGGAAGAGCGCGGGTTGTACCCGAAGCTGAAAGTGCAAGAGCAGCTTCTGTATTTAGGGCGGTTGCGCGGAATGAAAAAGACGGATCTTCTTCCGGAAATCGACCGCTGCCCGGGCTGACGGATGAACAGATGGCGGAGCTTTCCAAACCGGTTCCGTTCCAAAAGGTGGCATTGGAAAAAAACGCGAAGACGGAAGAGGAGCTGAACGAAGCGCGCTCTCTCGTTTATGTCCTTCTGTTCGCGATGTATATGTTCGTTTTGATGTATGGCGGCATGATCGCGACGGAGGTGGCGACGGAAAAATCGTCGCGCGTGATGGAAATTTTAGTGTCAAGCGTCCCGCCAGTCCAACAGCTGTTTGGCAAAATCATCGGCGTTGCGCTTGTCAGCTTGACGCAATTTTTCGTGTTTTTCGCCGTTGCGTTCGCCGCGTTAAAAACGAGCGGACAGGAAGTGTGGCGTTTCCTCGGATTGGATCACCTGCCGGCCTCAATCTTTGTGTATGCACTCGTTTTTTTCTTGCTCGGTTACCTCTTGTACGCGGTGCTGTTTGCCGTGCTCGGTTCGCTCGTCAGCCGGGTTGAGGATGTACAGCCGGCGATTACGCCGGTCATGATGCTGGTTGTCGCTGCCTTTATGATCGCGATGTTTGGCTTGAATGCGCCAGAGTCGGCGTTCGTGACCGGCGCTTCGTTCGTTCCCTTTTTCGCGCCGATGCTCATGTTTTTGCGCATTGGCCTCGTTTCCGTGCCGGGATGGGAAGTGGCGCTTTGTCTTGCGCTTTTGGCGGCGACGATTGCCTTGCTCATTTATTTTGGCGCCAAAGTGTACCGAGGCGGCGTGCTGATGTATGGACGAATGAACATTTTCAAGGATGTGAACTACCCCCACTTAATTTTCTAGCGAAAATTTGAAGTGGGGGCTTCCAAAGAAGTTTGACTGCTTCAAGCAATCCTTATTCTTTGAGGCGT
>NZ_PIJG01000011.1:0-59007 GCF_002809955.1 Geobacillus sp. Manikaran-105 | reverse complement strand
ACAGAGTCGGAATTTTGTTCCGTTTGGTAAAATATACAAAAACCAGAGAGGGCTGACTCCAAAAGTCCGCTTTTTGGCGGACTTTTGGGTCAGCCCCTTCTTCGCGCTTGGTGCGCTTTTTTCGTCAGGCGGAAATGAGCACGCTGGCAAACTGCTCCAAGTAGCGGCGGTCGATGTCATCGAAGCGGTTTTTCACCGGGCTGTCGATGTCAAGAACGCCGATGACGCGGTCGTCTTTGATGAGCGGCACGACGATTTCCGATTGAGACGCCGCATCGCAGGCGATATGGCCCGGGAATTGGTGAACGTCTGGAACGACCACCGTCCGCCGTTCGGCGGCTGCCGTGCCGCACACCCCCTTGCCAAACGGAATGCGGACGCACGCCGGCAAGCCTTGGAACGGGCCGAGCACAAGCTCGTCGTCATCGGCGAGATAAAAGCCGACCCAGTTGATGTCGGTGAGAAACTGATTGAGCAAAGCAGCGGCGTTCGCCAAGTTGGCGATCATGTTCGGCTCTCCGGCGATGAGCGCCTTCAGCTGCTCGATGACGAGCGCGTAGTTTTCTTCGCGTGTGCCGCTGTAAGCGATCGGGTGAAACATCGGAACATGCCTCCTTGAATTTGTTTTCGCTCATTTTAAGATGACGTCCGACGGCTGCCAACGGAAAGCGCCTCGCCGTCCATGACGCCCCGTCCTTGATGCAAGTCGGCGGCGCGGTGGGCGTCTGAACCGTACACGATCGGAATGCCGCGCCGATGCGCCTCAGCGATCAGGTGGTTGGGCGGGTACGGCTCACGGCAGAGCGGTTTGGCAGCGCCGGCGCCGTTGTAGTCGATTTCATAGCCGAACTGCTCGATGTCGTCAAGAATGGCCAACATGCGCTCCGTCATCGGCTCCCGGCACGGAAAGCGGCGCCAAAACTTGCGCACAAGCGTCATATGGCCGATGCGCCGCGGCTTATAGCGGCCAAGGTCGGCGCGGATGGACTGGCGCACCGTTTCGTAATAGGCGGCGTGCACGCGCTCGACCGAGCCGAACAGGCGGACGATGCCGGCAAACATGTCGGCGCTGTAATCGAGGCATACGTATTGGCCGTTGTGCGCCAAAAAATGAACCGATAAAATGCTGTCGTCAAGGAGCGGGCCGACCTCGTCGAGCAGGCGGGTTGTTTCTTCCTCAAAGCCAGGAATAAAATCGACTTCGAGCCCGACACGGATGGCAATGTCGTTTCGGTAGCGGGCTTTCACCTCAGCGACGGCGTGCAAATAGCGCTCAAGCTGGCTAAGCTTCATCGAACAGTCCTGGTTGGGCGTTGGATCGATAAACCGCTCAGGAAGCGGGGCATGCTCCGTAAAGGAAATGTCGGTATAGCCCAGTTCGATCGCGCGCTCTACATAGGCCTCAAGCGGATCTTGGCTTCCGTGCGGGCAAAACGGTGTGTGAATGTGGCCGTCGCGCAAAGCGGGTTCCCCCTTTCCTTCCATCATTGTATCACAGCAAACCAATTGAAGATTCTTGTAAAAAAAATAAAAATTTTGGTCAAAAAATGTCGATAACATGGTATCATAAAAACATTGAAAAATATATATGTTTGCCTTCTCCGCCATTTTCATTCACTTCGAAGTAGCTTGAGTGCAAGGGGGCATTAGCGGATGGGAATCGTGTGGGTTATTCTGCTCCTTGCGGCAGGAGCAATTGGATATAATCATCTGCGCCGAAAGCGGATGTACCGGGAAATCGACGGGCTTGAAGAGTGGAAAATCCGGTTGATGAATGAACCGGTGCCGGATGAGCTTGCCAAGGTGAAACAGCTGAACATGACCGGGGAGACGGAGCAGTTGTTTGAGCGCTGGCGCCAACAGTGGGATGACATCGTGGCCGTCAAGCTGCCGAACGTCGAGGAGCAGCTGTTTGACGCCGAAACGCTGTTGGACAAATACCGGTATCGAAAGGCGCGCCGGCTGCTCGGGCAAACGGCGGACGCACTCCGGCGCGTGGAGGAAGAAATTCAGCAAATCATTTGCGAAGTCAACGAGCTGATCGGCAGCGAGGAACAAAGCCGGGTCGAAATCGAAGAGCTGCGCACCGCGCACCGGGAAGCCAAAAAAACGCTGCTCGCCTATCGGTATACGTTCGGGGCGGCCGCCGATCTGCTGGACGTCCGGTTGGCTGAGGCGGAAAAGCAATTTCAGTTGTTTGTCGAGTTGACAGAAGCCGGCAACTATTTGGCAGCGCGCGACGTCGTGCTGGCGCTCAAGCAGGAGCTGAACCGCCTCGCCGCGATGATGGAGGACATCCCGGCGCTGCTTGGCGAGTGCCAAACATCGCTTCCCGCCCAGCTTGCCGAGCTCGCCGACGGCTATCGGGAAATGGAGCAAAGCGGGTACATTCTCGACCACTTGGACATCGAGCGCGCGCTTGCGGAAAAGCAGGAAAAAATTCAGCACTGTTTGGCGATGATCGGCGAACTGCGCATTGAAGAGGCGAAGCAGATGCTCGCCGGGCTGAAAGAAGAAATCGAGGCGCTGTATGATTCGCTTGAGCAGGAAGTGCTGGCCCATCAGTACGTGCAAACGGAAATGCCGCGCATTGGCGGCATGCTTGAGGAGCTCGCCGCCGCGGCGAAGGAGACGGGGGCGGAAGCGCTGTTCGTCCAGCAAAGCTATCATCTGCCGCCGGGGGACGTGGAAAAATACCGAAGCATTGAAAAGCAGCTGCAAAAGCTGCAAAAGCGGTTTTGGCTCATCCACGACCGCGCCGCCGAGGCGAAAACGGCGTATTCGCTGCTGCGCGAGGAGCTCGAGCAGCTTACATCCCAAATCGACATGATGAAAGAGGAGCATGAACAGTTTCGCCGCATGCTGCAGACGCTGCGCAAAGATGAACTGATCGCCCGCGAAAAGCTTGATGACATGCGGAAAATGTTGTCCGAAGCGGTTCGCCTCGTGCAAAAAAGCCGGCTGCCGGGGCTGCCGGAGTCTTATTCACATGAGCTTGCAGAGGCCAAAACGAGCTTGCAGGCCGTCGCCGCCCGCCTTGAAGAAAAGCCGCTTCACATGCCGGCGGTCGACGGGGCGCTCGAAGAAGCGAAGGCGGTCGTCGAGCGGCTGCATGAGCGGACGGTCGAAATGATCGAGCAGGCCGCCTTGGCCGAGCGGACGATTCAGTACGGCAACCGCTATCGCCGCCGTTATCCGGAGGTGCATAAAGGGCTTGAAGAGGCCGAATTTTTGTTCCGTCATTACGATTACGAGGAAGCGCTCCGGCAGGCGGTGGCGACGGTGGAGAAAGTCGAGCCGGGCGCGTTCGACCGCGTGCGGCAGCTGTGGCAGGCGGACAACGATCAACAATCGTGAGCAAAAACCCGATAAATATCGGTTTCGGCCGATATTTATCGGGTTTTTGGCGGATACTGTAAATGCGTGTGTGTTTTCGTTGCTGTTTTCAGTCTGCTTTTATATGATATGGTTATGTGTACATTTGCCGATGACGAGCGGAGGATGGAAACGATGATTTATCTTGACAACAGCGCGACGACGAAGCCGTTTCCGGAAGCGATCGATTCGTTCGTTGCGGTCGCATCCAGCTATTTCGCCAACCCGTCTTCCCTTCATGGGCTCGGCATGAAGGCGGAGCGGCTGCTCGCGCAGGCGCGTGAACAAGTCGCCGCCATGCTGCGCGTCAAGCCGGGCGAAATCGTGTTCACCTCGGGCGGGACCGAGGCAAACAATTTGGCCATTAAAGGCGTCGCCTGGCAGTACCGGCAGCGCGGCCGGCACATCATTACGACGGAAATCGAGCATCCGTCCGTCGCCGAGCCGTGCCGCCAGCTTGAAGAGCTCGGCTTTGAGGTGACGTATTTGCCGGTTGACCGGGACGGAAGAGTGTCGGCCAAACAAGTGGAGCGTGCGTTGCGCGACGATACGATTCTCGTTTCGGTCATGCATGTGAACAACGAGGTTGGCACCGTGCAGCCGATCGAAGAAATCGGCGCGCTTTTGGCCCGCTATCCGAAAACGCTGTTTCACGTCGACCGGGTGCAAGGCATCAGCAAAGTGCCGCTCGATTTGCAGCGAGCGGGCGTTGATTTATGCACGATATCGGCCCATAAATTTCACGGGCTGCGCGGCGCCGGTGCGCTGTACGTCCGCGAAGGCGTCCGTCTGATGCCGCTGTTGGCCGGCGGCGGCCAAGAAATGCGGCTCCGATCCGGCACGGAAAATGTCGCCGCCATCGTCGCGATGGCCAAAGCGCTCCGCCTTGCCATGGAGCGGTATGAGCGGGACATCGGCCGGCTCAAGGAGCTCAAAGACAAGTGGCTGGAAGCGCTCGCGGCCGTTCCGGACATTGCGATCAACACGCCGCGCGACGGTGCCGCTCCGCATATCATCAACTTTTCCTTAAAGCCCGGCCTGAAGCCGGAAGTGTTCGTTCATGAGCTTGAGAAAAGCGGCGTTTACGTCTCGACGACCTCGGCCTGCTCGTCGAAAAAAAAGGCGCCGAGCAAAACGCTGCTGGCGATGGGATTGGGCGAAGACCGGGCCGAGCGCGGCATCCGCATCAGCCTGTCGTTTGACAATACGCAAGAAGAGATCGCGCCAGCGGTGGCCGCCATCAGGCAGGCGATCAAAACGTTAAGCGAGGTAACAGGATGACATGGAAATGAAGTACGACCGCATTTTAATCCGCTACGGTGAAATGACGACGAAAGGGAAAAACCGCAATGTGTTCGTGCGGCGGCTGAAACAAAACATCGCCCGTAAGCTGCGGGCGTTTCCCTGTATTCAGATTGAATATATGCGCGACCGGATGTACATTTTATTAAACGGTGAGCCGCACGAGCCGATCATCGACAAGCTGAAAACGGTGTTTGGCATCCATTCGTTCAGCCTGGCGATGAAATGCGAAAACGACCTGGCAGCGATCAAAGAAACGGCGCTCGCCGCCGTACGGCAGCTGCCGCACAACGGAAAAACATTTAAAGTGAGCGCCCGCCGCGTCAATAAGCAGTTTCCCTACCGGAGCGATGAGTTGAACCATGAAATCGGGGCGCACATTTTGCGGCAGACGGACGGCCTGACCGTCAACGTGCGTGAACCGGACATTGACGTGCGCGTCGAGGTGCGCCAAGACGGCACGTACGTCACATGCCGCGACATTTTCGGCGCCGGCGGCCTGCCGGTCGGGACGAGCGGCAAGGCGATGCTCATGCTCTCCGGCGGCATCGACAGCCCGGTTGCCGGGTATTTGGCGATGAAGCGCGGCTTGGAAATTGAGGCCGTCCACTTTTTCAGCCCGCCGTATACAAGCGAGCGAGCGAAGCAAAAAGTCATTGACTTGGTGCGGAAGCTGACGGTGTACGGCGGAACGATCAAGCTGCATATCGTGCCGTTTACCGAAGTGCAGCAAGCCATTTACCAAGGGGTGCCGAACGAGTATTCGCTCATTTCCACCCGGCGGGCGATGCTGGCCATTACGGACGCTTTGCGCCGCCGCCACCGGGCGCTGGCGATCGTCACCGGCGAAAGCCTCGGCCAAGTGGCGAGCCAGACGCTCGAGAGCATGTACGTCATCAATGAAGTGACGAACACACCAGTTTTGCGCCCGCTCATCTCGATGGATAAAATGGAAATCATCGAGATGGCGAAGCGCATTGACACCCATGATATTTCAATTCTTCCATACGAAGACTGCTGCACCATTTTTACGCCGCGGGCGCCGAAAACGAAACCGAAAAAAGAGAAAGTGCTCCAGTATGAGCGCGAACTGGATCTCGCCCCGCTGCTCGAGAAGGCGGTCAACGAGACGGAAACGATGGTGATTGACGAAGAAAACGGACGGACTGACGAGTTCGCCGGATTGTTCTAAATCTCAAAATTTACCAAAAGCGTTGCTGCATATCGCCGTCTGTTTTCACACATTCTATACGTACAAGGAGGTGAAAACAGATGGCACGCAACAACAACAATCAATTGCTTGTTCCGGGTGCCCAACAAGCGCTCGAACAAATGAAATACGAAATCGCCCAAGAATTTGGCGTCAACTTAGGCGCTGACACGACTTCCCGCGCCAACGGTTCGGTCGGCGGCGAGATCACGAAACGCCTCGTTGCCATGGCGCAACAACAATTGGGCGGCGCACGCCAATTCTAATTTCATATGATGGCTTCGCGGCGGGGGATGCCCCCGCCGCTTTTATGTCAAAAAATTATTCAAAATATAATAACTATTTTGTATAATGGAAATGCCGACGCCGGCAAACGAACGAGGAACAGGGGGAGAAACGATGAGACGGGAAGACTTGATCGCGCCCGAGCGGTACAATTTAACATCGGAAATGGAAAGGCACGCGGCGGCCGATCCAGACCGAATCGCGTTAAAATGGGAAAATGAGCAGGGGGAAACGCGCGAGATTACATACGGCCGCCTGATGGCGCGCGCCAATCAAATTGGAAACGCTTTCTTGTCGCATGGCCTTCAGAAAGGGGACAAAGTGCTCGTTATGGTGCCGCGCCTCATTGAGGCATATGAAGTGTATTTAGGGGCGCTCAAAGCCGGGCTTGTCGTCATTCCGAGCTCGGAGATGCTGCGGACGAAAGATTTGCAATACCGGCTGTCCCATAGCGAAGCGAAAGCGGTCGTCGCCTATGAACCGTATGTGGGCGAATTCGCTCCGATCGACGGCGTCGACCGGCTGTTGAAGTTTTCAATCGGCGCGCAGGCGCATGACGGCTGGCTGCCGCTTGAAGCGGCCATCGCGAAGGAAAGCGAAACGCTCGAAGCGGCGGACACCTCGCGCGACGATATGGCGTTTCTGTCGTATACGTCCGGCACGACCGGCAATCCGAAAGGGGTTGTGCATTGCCATGGTTGGGCGTACGCCCATTTGCGCACGGCGGCGAAAAACTGGCTGTGCATCGAAGAAGGCGACCTCGTCTGGGCGACGGCCGGGCCGGGGTGGCAAAAATGGATTTGGAGCCCGTTTTTGTCGGTGCTCGGCTCAGGGGTGACCGGCTTTGTCTATTACGGCCGCTTTGAGCCGGAAAAATATTTGCAGCTGCTTGAAAAATATCAAATCAACGTGCTTTGCTGCACGCCGACCGAATACCGACTGATGGCGAAAGTGACGGACATCGGCCGCTACAACTTATCGGCTCTGCACAGCGCGGTGTCTGCCGGCGAGCCGCTCAACCGTGAAGTGATCGACACGTTTGCCAAACATTTCGGCATCGAAGTGCGCGACGGCTACGGGCAGACGGAAAATACGCTGCTGGTCGGCGTCATGAAAGGAATGGAAATCAAACCGGGCTCGATGGGGAAACCGACGCCGGGTAACCGCGTCGAGATTATCGATGAAAACGGCGAGCCGTGCTCGGTCGGCGTTGTCGGCGATATCGCCGTCCACGTCGAAACGCCGGCGTTGTTCAAATATTACTACAAAGATCCGGAGCGGACGGCGATGCAATTCCGCGGCGATTACTATATCACCGGAGACAAGGCGCGAAAAGACGAGGACGGCTATTTTTGGTTTGAGGGGCGCGGCGATGACATCATCATCAGCGCCGGCTATACGATCGGCCCGTTTGAAGTCGAGGACGCGCTTGTCAAACACCCAGCCGTCAAAGAGTGCGCCGTTGTCGCCAGCCCGGATGAAGTGCGCGGCCATGTCGTCAAGGCGTTCGTCGTCTTGCGCGAGGGGGTTGACAAAGACGATCCGTCCCTCATTCCAGCGCTGCAAGAACATGTCAAACAGTTGACAGCGCCGTACAAATACCCGCGCAAAATCGAGTTTGTCGACGATTTGCCGAAAACGGCGTCCGGAAAAATCCGCCGCGTCGAGCTGCGCGAGCGGGAAGCGCGCCTCGCCGGCCGGTCGTTGTAAGCGCGGATCCGAATGAAGCGCGCGTTTTTCCGTCAATCCGGCGCTGCCCGGCGGGAAGGCAGCGCCGAGCCGAAAAAAGCCGGGAGCGGAGGCGTTTCGTTTGCCTGTCCGTCCCGCTGGAAAAGAAGGAGCTGATTCAAAAGCCCCTTTTGGATGAAATGTAACCGAAGTATGTGAAAGAGACCACCTCTGAAACCCTTGGTTTTACCGGGTTTTTCGTGGTGGTCTATTTTTCATGTTGCCCCAGATAGGAGCATTGCCACACTTTTAGGTCAGCCTCTTTTTGCGCGGTTTATAAAAAGACGCGTTTCACTTTCTCCCAAAACGAATTATCTTTTAAGCGCACCGTTTTCACGACCCGGTCGCTCAGGCGGATGTCGATCCGTTCAATGTGCTGGATGCTGAGCGCCTCATTGTCCAGGCCGATGATCGGAAAATGGCTCGTTTCCTCCGACATTTTCAACGTCAGTGTCCGCGTGCCGCTCAAAATGAACGGCGAACCGAGCGTCCGGTAGCGGTTGCTGTTGAGCGAAGCGAGTTCGCTCACTTGAAAGCACGGCAAAAGCGGATCGACGACCGCCCCGTGCACCGACTTGTTGTAGCCGGTGCTGCCGGTCGGCGTCGAGACGATAATGCCGTCGCCGCGGAACGTCTCAAAATGCAAATCGTCGATGAACACGTCGACCGCCATCGTTTTAATGACTTGCGAGCGGATCGAACATTCGTTTAAGCAGAAAAACGAAGCCGCGCCGTCGATCGTCACTTCGATGATTGGGTAGCGCCGCACTTCGAGTTTCCAATTTTTCGCCGCTTCCACCATATGATCGATGTCGTCAATATGGAAATCGCAGTAAAACCCGCGCGCCGGCAAGACGGACACGCCGACGTACAAACGGTCAGGAAGAAATCCCGTCTGCCGGACCGCCTGCAAAAACGCGCCGTCGTCGCCGATGCTGACAATGATGTTCGCTTCCCGATAGTCGTCGACAACGACAAACGGCCCGCGCTCAGCCCGTTCGATGAGCGGCTTCACTCGCCGGACGAGTTCATCGTCGCGCTTATAAAAAAAATAAAGGCGGTTGCGTTCGGTATCCATATTTTGCATCCTCCTAGTAGCGTCGAATCTTGAACCGATGTACAATGAATATTGTACCACGTTTGCCACGATTCTAAAAATATGGCAGCCGATGCAAAGGGGGGAAGATGATGAATCGAAAACGATGGACGGCGTTGGCCATCGCCGCCGCCTTGTTTGTGATCTCCGTGCTTGTTCAGGCGGTTGGCGTTCTTTTGTCCGACAAGGAGGGCGACTGGTCGGAAAGGTGGCTGGCGCTCATGGAGTCGCCATTTAGCGAAGAAGTCATCGCCGAGGGCGACCCGTTGAAAAAAATCGCAGTGTTGGAAGTGAACGGAGTGATTCAAGATGCGGGGGAAGCGGAGTCGTTTCTTTCCTCATCACAGTACAATCACCAAACGTTTTTGCAAATGATCAAACAGGCGAAGGAAGATCGAGACGTCAAAGCGATCATCTTGCGCATTAATTCGCCGGGCGGCGGTGTCGCGGAAAGCGCGGAAATTTACGATCAGCTGATGAAGCTGAAAAAGAAGACGAACAAGCCGATTTATGTATCGATGGGGACCATGGCCGCCTCGGGCGGTTACTATATCGCAGCGGCCGGCGATAAAATTTTCGCCAGCCCGGAGACGATCACCGGCTCGATCGGCGTCATCATGCAAAGCGTCAACTATGAAGGGCTGGCAAAGAAGTACGGCGTCGAGCTTGTCACGATCAAAAGCGGGCCGTACAAAGACCTCATGAATCCGGCGCGCAAAATGACCGAGGCGGAGCGGGACATTTTGCAGCGGTTGATTGATCAATCGTATGAGGCGTTTGTTGATGTCGTTGCCGAAGGGAGAAAGATGCCGGAAGAGACGGTGCGCAAGCTGGCGGACGGCCGCATTTATGACGGGCGACAGGCGAAGGCGCTCCACCTTGTCGACGAGTTCGGCTACTTGGATGACGCGATCGCTGCGCTCAAAAAAGAGCATCATTTAACCGGCGCTCAAGTGGTAAAATACGTGAACGATGCGCCGTGGAGCTCTCTCTTTGAGATGGTGTCGAACCGGATAAAGCCGGACAGCGAGGCGGCCGGGCTCATCCGCCTGTTGTCGCGCCCATCCTCGCCGCGGCTTATGTACTTGTACGCCGAATAGGGGGGATCAAGAAATGGAGGACACACAATCGATGGCGCTGCCGGCGTCCATCTGTGATGCGGCGGACCCCGCTCCCCGCTACGGAGGGTTTTGGCTTCGCTTTTGGGCGTATTGCCTTGATGTCATTGTTGTCTCGAGCCTCAACCGGCTTGTCGTTTGGCCGCTTTTCCGCCTATTCGATTGGCCGCTTGAGCGGGACGGGTTGTTTGCGCCGGCCTCGGTGGCGGCGGCGGTCGTTTTTTACGCCTACTTTGTGCTGATGACGAAAGCGTTCGGGCAGACACTCGGCAAGATGGTGTTCGGTTTAAAAGTCGTCGACGAACAAGGAGGGCCGCTCACCTGGCTGACCGTGTTGTTTCGCGAAGTCATCGGCAAATTCATCAGCAAAACATTGCTGTTTGTCGGCTTTTTGTTTGTCGCCTTTTCGGAAAAGAAAAAAGGAATGCACGACCAGTTTGCCGATACGATCGTCATCCGCGAGTAGCCGGCTTTTGCGGGGCAAACGGCGTTGTTCACCTGCCATGCGGCAGGTTTATTTTTTTTCCATATGGCGACAATGATATGGTGAAAGGGAGGACGGGCCTTGAAAGTCGTAATCATAGTCGCCATAGCCGTTGTGATGTTGTTCCTTCTTGCCGCCTTCATGAAACTTTCCGTGACGGTTGTGTTTCGCCATCGGCAGGACGATGATGAATACAAAATTGTGGTGCGCACGCTGTTTGGCCTCATCCGCTACACGATTCACATTCCGCTCATCAAGCTGGAAACCGAATCGGAAGCGCCCGGGGTGGCGTTCATCCACAAAAAAGGGATGGGGGAGACGCGCGGCAAGGAAGAAAAGAAAGGAAAATGGACGCCGAAAAAAATCGCCGACTTTTTTCGCAAAGTAAAACAGTTTTTGGAGCACGTCATCGATTTTCATGAAATTATGAAACAATTTTGTCGCCATGTGACGATTACCAAATGGGAATGGAAGACAAACATCGGAACGGGTGATGCGGCATCGACCGGGCTGCTCGTCGGGCTTGGCTGGTCGTTGAAATACGCTATTATCGGAGCGGCGAGCCGGTACATGAACATGAAAACGACCCCGGTGATTGCGATCGTTCCCGTGTACGACCGAGCCGTCTCGGAAACGTCGTTTTTATGTATGTTTCATTTCCGAATCGGGCATGCTATGGTAGCAGGATTGCGCGTCATCAAACATTGGCGCAGGCGGCGTCCGCCAAAGCGCAGCCTTTCCGCTGCGCGACAGGCAAATGAAGGCTATTAGGAGGAATGATGATGACGAACCATCCGATCCAAGGGCTTATGACAACCGCGATGGAAAATTTAAAACAAATGATCGACGTCAACACGATTATCGGCGATCCGGTCGAGACGCCGGATGGCAGCGTCATTTTAACGGTGTCGAAGGTCGGGTTCGGGTTTGCGGCCGGCGGCAGCGAATTTATGCTTGACGGCCAGACAAACGGCCAAGGGGCGCAAACGAACGGGCAAAACGGGCAGCAACAGGGGAACGGGCACCCGTTTGGCGGCGGCAGCGGCGGCGGCGTGTCGATCACCCCGATCGCGTTTCTCGTCGTCAACTCATCGGGTGTCAAACTTCTCCATCTGGATGAAAGCACGCATTTATACGAAAAAATTCTCGATGTCGCCCCACAAGCCATCGAAAAAATCCAGGCGATGTTGAAGAAAAACAAAAAAGACGGCGCGTCTTCCACCGCGAACGATTTTGATATTTAGCCGGGCTTGGCGCTGGATCGGGTTTCGTCCAGCGCTTTGTTTTGGCGGGCCGCAGGCGAAAGGGGCGATGCGGCGAGTAAAACGATTGCAAACGCCGCCTTTTCGTTTTACTATGGAGATGGTACATATTTTTTCCTAAGGGGGAGAAGCCATGGCTCAAGTGACGTTTAAAGGCAATCCGGTCACGCTCGTCGGCAACGAAGTGAAAGTCGGCGACAAAGCACCGGATTTCACCGTGCTTGATCAAAACTTGCAGGAAGTGACGCTCGCCGATACGAAGGGGCACGTCCGCCTCATCAGCGTCGTGCCGTCGCTTGACACCGGCGTTTGTGACGCGCAGACGCGCCGGTTTAACGAGGAAGCGGCGAAGCTTGACAACGTGAAAGTGCTGACGATCAGCGTCGATTTGCCGTTTGCGCAAAAACGGTGGTGCGGCGCCGCCGGCATCGAAAACGTTGAAGTGTTGTCCGACCATCGCGACGTCTCATTTGGACAAGCATACGGCGTCTTGATCAAAGAACTTCGCCTGCTTGCCCGCGCCGTGTTTGTCATCGACAGCAATGACACAGTGACGTATGTCGAATACGTGCCGGAAGTGACGAACCATCCGAACTACGAAGCGGCGATTGAAGCGGCGAAAGCGGCGAAATAATGAAAAGGCCCCGACCCGTTCGGGGCCGTTTCGTTTTGGCCGCTGTTTGCCTTGCGGGGCGGACGGACGTACAATAGAAGGGACATGGGCAGAAAGGGGGACGCACGCATGATGACACCCGTTGAACGGCTGTTTGCCGTCTTGGATGAAACGGCCCGCATTTTGCAGGAGGAGCTGCAATGCACGTATTTGGAAGCTGTCGCGGAAACAGGGGAAAATTTGTTTCACGGCGACGTGCTGCAAGATGAGGTGAGCGAGCTGAACGCGAAACGGCTGAAAAAGCAGTATCGCGAACTGATGCTGGAACGGTTTCAAAACGAAGAAATCCGCAAGGCGTTTCAGCTTGCGGTGTTAAAAGGGATGCGCAAGCATGTCCAGCCGCACCACCAAATGACTCCGGATGCGGTCAGTTTGTTTTTGGCGTATTTGGTCCGCGAGTTTACGCGCTCGCATTTGGCGCTTAAGATCCTCGACCCGGCCGTCGGCACGGCCAATTTGCTTACAGCCGTGTTAAACGGGCTCGGCGGCCGGCAGGCGAAAAGCTACGGCGCCGACGTTGACGATCTGCTCGTCAAACTCGCGTATGTCAACGCCAACTTGCAGCAGCACCCGGTGCAGCTGTTTAACCAGGACAGCCTGCGCCCTTTGTTCGTCGAACCGGCCGATGTCGTTGTCTGCGATTTGCCGGTCGGCTACTACCCGGATGACGCCAATGCCAGCCGCTTTGCGTTAAAAGCGAAAGAAGGGCGGTCGTATGCGCATCATTTGTTGATCGAGCAAAGCTTGCGCTATACAAAAGACGGCGGCTATTTGTTTTTCCTCATTCCGAACACGCTGTTTTCCAGCCCTCAGGCGGAACAGCTGAATGAATTTTTAAAAGAAACCGCCATCGTCCAAGGCTTGTTGCAGTTGCCGCTGTCCATGTTTAAACACGAGCAGGCGGCGAAAAGCATATTCATTTTGCAAAAGAAAGGCCCGATGGCGAAAGCGCCGAAACAAGTGCTGCTCGCCGAACTGCCGCGCTTTTCCAACAAGACGGCCATGCAGGCGATGATGGCGAAAATCGATGCCTGGATCGCCGGCGAAAAAGGGCGCTGACAGTCTCCAACCTGCTTGGAGGCTGTTTTTATTTTCACAACATAAAAACATTTCCTTGCAACCGATTACGAAAGAAAGCGCCGCTTGAAAGGAAGAAAAGGGAGGCATACAATGAAAAAGGCATAGTGAAACAGCGCCCAATCGCGCACACTAACCGTAAGTGCGAACGGATTTTGGCAAAAAGGAGCTGTATGTTCGATGGCAAAAGTGTTAGCCATTAATGCGGGAAGTTCTTCGTTGAAATTCCAATTGTTTGACATGCCGGCGGAAACGGTGTTAACGAAAGGAGTCGTCGAGCGGATCGGCTTTGACGACGCGATTTTTACGATCGTCGTGAACGGGGAGAAACAGCGGGAAGTCACTTCCATCCCGAACCATGCCGTGGCGGTGAAACTGCTGCTTGACAAACTGATTCGCTATGGCATCATCCGGTCATTTGACGAAATTGACGGCATCGGCCACCGCGTCGTCCACGGCGGGGAGAAGTTCAGCGATTCGGTGTTGATCACCGATGAGGTGATAAAACAAATCGAAGAAGTGTCCGAGCTCGCTCCGCTTCATAACCCGGCCAACCTCGTCGGCATCCGCGCGTTTCAGGAAGTACTGCCGAACGTGCCGGCCGTCGCCGTTTTTGATACGGCGTTTCACCAAACGATGCCGGAACAGTCGTTTTTGTACAGCTTGCCGTATGAGTATTACACGAAATTCGGCATTCGCAAGTACGGCTTCCATGGCACGTCGCACAAATACGTCACCCAGCGGGCGGCGGAGCTTCTCGGCCGGCCGATCGAGCAGCTGCGCCTCATCTCGTGCCATTTAGGCAACGGGGCGAGCATCGCGGCGGTCGAAGGCGGCAAATCGATCGACACGTCGATGGGCTTTACGCCATTAGCGGGCGTCGCGATGGGGACGCGCTCTGGCAACATCGACCCGGCGCTTATCCCATACATTATGGAAAAAACAGGAATGACCGCTGATGAAGTGATTGAAGTGCTGAATAAAAAGAGCGGCATGCTCGGCATCTCCGGCATCTCGAGCGACTTGCGCGACTTGGAAAAAGCGGCCGCCGAAGGAAATGAGCGCGCGGAACTTGCGCTGGAAGTGTTTGCGAACCGCATTCATAAATACATCGGCTCGTATGCGGCGCGCATGTGCGGCGTCGACGCCATCATTTTCACCGCCGGCATCGGCGAAAACAGCGATGTCGTGCGCGCCAAAGTGCTGCGCGGCCTTGAGTTCATGGGCGTCTACTGGGATCCGGTGTTAAACAAAGTGCGCGGCAAAGAAGCGTTCATCAGCTACCCGCACTCGCCGGTCAAAGTGCTCGTCATCCCGACGAACGAAGAGGTCATGATCGCCCGTGATGTCATGCGGCTGGCGAATTTGTAAGCGGATTGTAATAAAAAGAATCGTTGCAGCCATTTTGGCCAAAACGGCTGCCCCAAACAAACGGGGCAGCCATTTTTTTGTTTTGCCGCTTTGGTGCGCTTGATTCTTGTTTCAACAACTCCGGACGGAGAGGAAGACATTGATTTCACGATGGGGTCTTTTCCTTTCGTTTCGCCAGCGAGAAGCAGCCGGGCAAGAGTTGGGTAATTTTTGCTATACTATAGCCAACAACACAATGACAAAAGGAGATGAGGGAATGAGCACAGCTGCCCATAAACAAGAAGCTCCCCAAACCGTCCGCTGCAAAGTCATCACCGTCAGCGACACAAGAACCGAGGAAACCGACCGAAGCGGCCGGCTGATGATCGAGCTGCTCACCGAAGCCGGGCATGAGGTCGTCGGCTATGAGATCGTCAAAGACGAAGCGGATGCCATTCGCACGGCAGTGCTTGACAGCTGCCGCCGCCCTGACGTCGATGCGGTGCTTACAAACGGCGGCACCGGCATTGCCAAGCGCGATGTGACGATCGAAACGGTCGGTGCGCTGCTCGAGAAAGAGCTCGTCGGCTTTGGCGAGCTGTTCCGCTTCTTAAGCTACACGGAAGACATCGGCCCAGCCGCCATGCTGTCGCGCGCTGTCGCCGGCGTGGCGATGGACACCGCCGTCTTTTGCACTCCCGGCTCCACCGGCGCTGTGCGCCTCGCGATGACGAAGCTTATTTTGCCTGAGCTTGGGCATGTCGTGCGGGAGATTCGGAAGGATAGGGCGCCGCGTTGACGAAAAGAGAACATAAGCGAAAAAGAGGATGCCCGCTGCGGGCATCCTCTTTCATTCATCAAGCCTTGATGCATTTTTCCCGCTCTTGATTGCGCAGGATGAACCGCTGGATTTTTCCGCTTGGCGTTTTCGGCAGTTCGGCGACAAATTCGACTTCGCGCGGGTATTCATGTAAGTTTCCGATCAGCATCAACGTTTCCGACAAGCCATAATGGTCGTGGATCGTGACGCCCACGTGCTCTTGGAAAAAGCGGATGACTTCCGGATTGAGCGGCTCGCCCGCCGAGCTCATGGCGCGCACGTTCAGTTGATAGCGGCGAATGACGTCCGCGCCGGCCGCCGCCATCGCCCGATACGCGGTCGGGGCGTACGCGAAATTGGTCACCCGGTATTTTTCCATCAAGGAATAGCACGTTTCTGGTTGAAACGGCCCTTCGTAAAAGACGATCGGCACGCCAAAGGCCATCGGCGCAAAGGTGCAAAAGACGAGCCCGTACGCCCAGCCCGGATCCGCCCCGCCGAAAAAGACATCGTCATCGCGCAGGCCAATCGCATAGCGCATATACGGATAAAGGAGGTGGTCGCGAAAGCCGCGGCAAGGGCGGCGGGGGCGACATGGCCGTAGAAAAAAGAGACGGCCGGTTTCGTCAGCGTATTTTGCGTTTTACCGCCGCTTCCTTTTCAAAGGAAACATGGGGACTGACCCGATACCAAATCCATAAATCATTCACGATCGAAGCGAGCTCGGCGATGTCAGCATTGAGCTGGCACGAGCGCGCAAAATCCGCTTCTTGGCCGAGCGCGTCTTGTTTTTCGTTGATTTCCCGCTCCAGTTCGGCGATGCGGTCGGGGATCAAGCCGCGGATCGTTTCCCATTCCAGTAAAATCGCCTCTTGTTCGTTTGGGCTGTAGTCCTCCCAAGGCTTGTCCAGATGCGGCAGGCGGATGCCGAGCCGTTTGTCTTAGATGAAGATGTCGTTCATTCTTGCCGCCTCCTTTTTTTCTATTATACGAAACATTTCCGCATATCGGTGAGGAATTTTTATTCTTTTTGTTGAATAAGTATTGAAAAATCACGGGAAAGCTGATAAAGTGATAATGTATTAAATTTGAATATTTATTTATATTTAAGTATATTTATGTGACAGGAGAGGAGAACGACCATGGCAAATCCAAAATTGGTGTTGGCCTACTCGGGCGGTTTAGATACATCGGTGGCGATCAAATGGCTTCAGGAGCGCGGGTATGATGTGATCGCGTGCTGCTTGGACCTTGGGGAAGGAAAAGACCTTGATTTCGTGAAAGAAAAAGCGCTCAAAGTCGGCGCGATCAAATCGTACGTCATCGACGTCAAAGACGAGTTTGCGAACGAGTATGCGCTCATCGCTCTGCAGGCGAACGCCCTGTATGAAGGGAAATATCCGCTCGTCTCGGCGCTGTCGCGTCCGCTCATCGCGAAAAAACTCGTTGAAATCGCCGAGCTCGAAGGCGCGGTGGCGGTCGCCCACGGCTGCACGGGGAAAGGGAACGACCAAGTGCGCTTTGAAGTGTCGATCAACGCGCTCAATCCGGACTTGGACGTCATCGCCCCGGTGCGCGAGTGGAGCTGGTCGCGCGAGGAAGAAATCGAATACGCGAAACAGCACGGCATTCCGATTCCGGTCGACCTGGACAGCCCGTTTTCGATCGACCAAAACTTGTGGGGACGAAGCAACGAGTGCGGCATTTTGGAAGACCCGTGGGCGGCGCCGCCGGAAGAGGCGTATGAGCTGACGGCTTCGCTTGAGAACGCGCCGGATGTGCCGGATGTCATCGAGATCGGCTTTGAACAAGGTGTGCCGGTGACGTTAAACGGGAAGGCGTATCCGCTCGCGCAATTGATTTTGGAGCTGAACGCGTTGGCCGGCAAGCACGGCGTCGGCCGCATCGACCACGTCGAAAACCGCCTTGTCGGCATTAAGTCGCGCGAAGTGTACGAATGCCCGGGGGCGATCACGCTCATCAAAGCGCATAAAGAGCTCGAAGACTTGACATTGGTGCGGGAAGTTGCGCACTTCAAACCGATCATCGAGCAAAAAATCGCCGAAGTCATTTACAACGGCCTGTGGTTTTCGCCGCTCAAAGACGCGCTTGTCGCGTTTTTGAAAGAAACGCAGAAAAACGTCACCGGCGTCGTGCGCGTGAAGCTGTTTAAAGGCCATGCGATCGTCGAAGGGCGCAAATCGCCGTTCTCGCTTTATGATGAAAAGCTGGCGACGTACACGTCGGAAGACGAGTTTGACCATCAAGCGGCGGTCGGGTTCATCTCGCTGTACGGTCTGCCGACGAAAGTCAACAGCATCGTCAACAAGCAACACAAAGCGTCGGTATCGGCCGGCCAATAAGGAAAAGGAAGGAGGAAGTCGCATTCCTCTGCGGCGAGATTCGTGAAAAAACTTTGGGGCGGACGGTTTACGAAAACAGCGGAAGAATGGGTCGACGAGTTTGGCGCGTCGATCCCATTCGACCAAGAGCTCGTTGAAGAAGACATTGAAGGCAGCCTTGCCCATGTGACGATGCTTGGCGAATGCGGCATTTTGCCGGCGGAAGATGTCGAGAAGATCAAGAGCGGACTCCTGCGGCTGCTCGAAAAAGCGAAGCGGGGGGAACTCGAGTTTTCCGTCGCGTATGAAGACATTCATTTAAACATTGAAAAAATGTTGATCGACGACATCGGCCCGGTCGGCGGCAAGTTGCACACTGGACGGAGCCGGAACGACCAAGTGGCGACCGATATGCATTTATACTTGCGCAAGCGCGTTGAAGAGATTCTCAGTCTCATCCGCGGGCTGCAGCGGGCGCTTGTCGCTCAAGCCGACAAACATGTCGACACGATCATGCCCGGGTATACGCATTTGCAGCGGGCGCAGCCGATTTCGTTTGCTCATCATTTGCTTGCGTATTTTTGGATGCTCGAGCGGGACTATGAACGTTTTTCTGAGTCGCTGAAACGGATTAACCGCTCGCCGCTCGGCGCCGGGGCGCTCGCCGGAACGACGTTTCCGATCGACCGGCGGCGGACGGCGGAGCTGTTGGGTTTTGCCGATCTTTACGAAAACAGCTTGGATGCGGTGAGCGACCGCGATTTCATCATCGAGTTTTTAAGCAACAGCTCGATGCTCATGATGCACTTGTCGCGGCTCGCTGAAGAGCTCATCCTTTGGTCGAGCCAAGAGTTTCAGTTCATTGAGCTCGATGATGCGTTTGCGACCGGCAGCAGCATCATGCCGCAAAAGAAAAACCCGGACATGGCCGAGCTCATCCGTGGCAAAACCGGCCGCGTGTACGGCCATTTGATGGCGCTTCTCACGGTGATGAAAGGGCTGCCGCTCGCCTACAACAAGGACATGCAAGAAGATAAAGAAGGCATGTTTGATACAGTAAAGACGGTCGTCGGGTCGCTGAAAATTTTCACCGGCATGATTGAAACGATGAACGTGCGCACAGACGTCATGGAGCGGGCGACGAAGCAGGACTTTTCCAACGCGACCGAGCTTGCCGATTACTTGGCGGCAAAAGGCATGCCGTTCCGCGAGGCGCATGAGGTCGTCGGCAAGCTCGTGCTGCTTTGTATTGAGAAAGGCGTCTTTTTGGCCGACTTGCCGCTTGACGTGTATAAGGAGGCGTCGCCGCTCTTTGACGCAGACATTTATGACGCCTTGAACCCGCGCACGGCCGTCAATCGCCGCAACAGCGCCGGCGGCACCGGTTTTGCCGAAGTGCGGGCGGCGCTTGAAAAAGCGAAAGAAAAGCTAAACACCCCGTAACGGCGGGGTGTTCTTTTTTGGCATTTGCCGGCGGCACAGGGATGCATTCGTTGGGCGCGGAAGGCTATTCTTTCGGTGTCCTGACCACAAGCACATCGCATTTCGCATGGCGGACGATGTTTTCCGAGACACTGCCAATCAGAAACCGCTCGACCGCGTTCAACCCGGTCGCCCCGCAAATGATGAGGTCGGCTTTGTATTTCGGAGCGACGTCTTTGGCGATTTTCACTTTCGGCGAGCCGAATTCGACCGCGGTGTCCACATCGTCGAGTCCAGCGGCGACGGCTTCGTTTTTATACCGCTCAAGCAATTCGTTCGCATACTGTTCCGAACGTTCGGCGAGGGCGTAATCGTGCGCTTCAACGGTCGTAAAGCCGCGCAAGTCGATGATGTGGGTCAAAATGAGTTTCGCCCCGTTTCGCTTGGCGATTTGAACCGCTTTTTTGAACGCCCATTCCGCTTCCTTCGAGCCATCGACGGCGACGACGATCGTTTGGTAGGTCATGGTCATGTTCTCCCCTCCCTTTGGTTAAAAATGCTATCTCTATATATGGTATACCCATCGCCCTTTGACGAGAAACTAGGCCATATATTGAGATTTTGTGAACAGGGGAGGAAGAGCAATGGAAAAGCGGTATAACGACTGGCAGTACGATGAGGAGGAAGTGCGGACGATCACCGAGCAAATTACCGAGTCGTATGAAAGCGGCATTGTTGACGAGGATGAATCGTATTACGACCCGCGCCGCGAAGTCGGCGAATAGCCATAGCGCCTGCGCGTTATGGTTATTTTTTTGTATTCGCTCCGGTTTGTAGTAAAGTAAAAATGAGACAGCAAATCGCGACGAGGAGGGAGAAGGGTGCGGCACGCCTTGATTACGGCCGGAGCGAAAGGATTGGGGAGAAAAGTGACCGAGCTGCTGCTTGATAAAGGCTACTCGGTGACGGTGAACTACCGGAGCGATGAACAGGCGGTGCGCTCGCTTGCCGAGAAGTACCGCGGCGCCGCTGACCGCCTCCAGTTTGTGCAGGGAGATGTGACGGACAAAAACGATTTAGCGGCGCTTGTGGACGCCGCCATGGAGCGGTTTGGCCGCATTGACTGCCTCATCAACAATGCAGGGCCGTACATTTTTGAGCGGAAAAAGCTGGCCGATTATACGGAAGACGAATGGTACGAAATGATTGAAGGCAATTTGAGCTCGGTCTTCCATTTAGTGAGGCGGACGATCCCGATTATGCGAAAACAACGGTTTGGCCGCATCATTACGTACGGATTTCAAGGAGCGGCGGATGCCCCGGGCTGGGTGCACCGTTCGGCGTTCGGCGCGGCGAAAGTCGGGCTTGTATCGCTGACGAAAACGATCGCCCTGGAAGAGGCGGAATATGGCATTACCGCCAATATGGTGTGCCCAGGCAATATTGTCGGCGCCATGAAAGAGGCGGGGATCGCCGACGCCCGCGCGAGAAGGGATGCGGAAACGCCGGTCGGACGCCCGGGGACTGGTGAAGATATCGCCCGCGTGATCGCGTTTTTATGCGAGGACGACTCGGATTTCATCACCGGCGCCGTCATTGACGTCACCGGCGGAGCGAACGTCATTTACCGCCACCTTTTCCGTTGAGAACAGCGCCTCCTCCTTTTTTCGTTTGCTTTTGCGCGAAACGGGGCACAATAAAAGGAGAAGCGGGAAGGAAAAAGGAGGAAAAAGTGATGAAGATCGGCATTCCAAAAGAAATCAAAAACAATGAAAACCGCGTCGCCATCACTCCGGCAGGCGTGATGACGCTCGTCAAAGCGGGGCATGACGTGTATGTGGAGACGGAAGCCGGCGCTGGGTCGGGGTTTTCTGACGCTGAATATGAAAAAGCCGGGGCAGTGATCGTGACAAAAGCGGAAGATGCCTGGGCGGCGGAGATGGTGTTGAAAGTGAAAGAACCGCTGCCTGAGGAGTTCCGCTATTTCCGTCCAGGGCTCATTTTATTTACGTATTTGCATTTAGCCGCGGCCGAAGCGCTCACGAAAGCGCTCGTCGAGCAGCAAGTGGTCGGCATCGCTTACGAGACGGTGCAGCTTGCGAACGGCTCGCTGCCGCTGTTGACGCCGATGAGTGAAGTCGCCGGCCGCATGTCGGTGCAAGTCGGCGCCCAGTTTCTCGAGAAGCCGCACGGCGGGAAAGGCATTTTGCTTGGCGGCGTGCCCGGAGTGCGGCGCGGCAAAGTGACGATCATCGGCGGCGGAACGGCGGGGACGAACGCGGCGAAAATCGCGGTCGGTCTCGGGGCAGACGTGACGATTTTGGACATTAACGCCGAGCGGCTGCGCGAGCTCGATGATTTGTTCGGCGACCACGTGACGACGCTCATGTCCAACTCGTACCATATCGCCGAGTGCGTGCGCGAATCGGATTTGGTCGTCGGCGCCGTCTTGATCCCGGGGGCGAAAGCGCCGAAGCTGGTGACGGAAGAGATGGTGCGCTCGATGACGCCGGGATCGGTGTTGGTCGACATCGCCATTGACCAAGGCGGCATTTTCGAAACGACCGACCGCGTCACGACGCACGACGATCCGACATACGTCAAGCACGGCGTCGTCCATTACGCCGTCGCCAACATGCCGGGCGCGGTGCCGCGCACGTCGACATTCGCGCTTACGAACGTCACGATCCCATACGCCTTGCAAATCGCCAACAAAGGCTACCGCGCCGCGTGCTTGGATAACCCGGCGCTGTTAAAAGGGATCAACACGCTCGATGGGCACATCGTGTACGAAGCGGTCGCGGCGGCGCACAACATGCCGTATACAGATGTTCATTCGTTGTTGCACGGATGAAATCATGAAGATGGAGCCGCCTTGATGGCGATGAGAAAACAAAGCTGTCCGAATCGGCTTCGGGATCGATCCGGTGGACAGCTTTGTTCGTGCGCTTATTCGCAGAAGCTTTTGCCAATGGTTTTTCTCGTTATACAATGATCAATTCCTTCGAAAACGACGTCAACACCTCAACGCCGTTGTTCGTGACCGCGACATCGTCTTCAATGCGCACGCCGCCGATGGATGGGACGTAAATGCCCGGTTCGATCGTAAACACCATGCCGGGAGCGAGCGGGTCGGGGTTGGCGCCATGAAGCGATGGGTATTCGTGGATTTCGATTCCTAAGCCGTGCCCGACGCGGTGGGTGAAGTACGGGCCGTAGCCGGCTTGTTCGATGACGTTTCGAGCGGAGCGGTCGATCTCCTTCATCGCGGTTTGCGGGCGGCAGGTGTCGATCGCCGCCTGCTGGGCGCGCCGAACGGTATCGTACATGAGCCGCTGTTCGTCGCTTGCCGTCTGACAGACGACGGTGCGGGTAATGTCGGAGCAATACCCATCGACGATGACGCCCAAATCGAACAGCACGAAATCGCCCGGTGCGACCGCCGCCGTTCCCGGCACGCCGTGCGGATCGGCTGATTTGGCGCCTGCAAGCACGGTCGTGGGAAACGACATCCCTTCAACGCCGAGTTTTTTCAGCTCATATTCAATGACGGCGACAAGTTCAAGCTCCGTCACGCCCGGGCGAATGGCCGAGACGCCGATTTCGACCGCTTTGTCGGCCAGCTCCGCCGCCTGGCGCAGCGCTTTCATTTCCTGCTCATCTTTGATCAGGCGAAGCTGGCGCAGCTTTTCTTCGGCATCGAGCCATTGGGCGTTCGGAAACAGCGCCGAGAGCCGCTCGAAACGGGCGAACGACAAATCGTTTTTTTCGACGGCAATCGAGACGGCCTTGACACCGCGCGCTTTGAGATGGCGCTCGATCTCTTCCCACGGGTCGGCGCTGTCGTCGTAGCCGATCACCGTATGCCCAAAGCCGCTCCGGCGGGCGCGCGGGACTTCCATTTGCGGGCAGACGAGCGCGGGCTCGCCGTCAGGAAAGACCAAAAGCGCCAGCAACCGTTCGTGCGGGTCGCACCGAAATCCGCTCAAATAAAACACGTTCGCACTTGACGTGACGAAGGCGAATGAACTATGTTGTTGTTGAAGCCAAGAGGAAAATGCTTGCAGCCGTTTGTTCATCGTCCCATTCCTTCCTTTTTTCACTGTTGTCCATTTTGAGCGTACCAAGAAACGGGCCGTTTGTAAATGGACAGGCAGGAAAAGAAGGAAATGGGCGAATGGCGGCGAATCATGGGAAGGGAAGGGGGAGATGTGACGATGAAAATCAGCTACCATGGCCATTCGGTTGTCCGCATTGAGACGAACGGAAAAACGATTTTGATCGACCCGTTCATCACCGGCAATGCGACGACCGATTTGAACGCGGCGGATGTGAAAGCGGATGTCATTTTGCTCACGCACGGACACGGGGATCATGTCGGCGATACGGTGGAGATCGCCAAGCGGAACAACGCCCTTGTCGTGGCCACATTTGAGCTGGCGACATATTTAAGCTGGCAAGGCGTCGAGACGTTTGGCATGAACATCGGCGGGGCGCGCGAATTTGACTTTGGCACGGTCAAGTTGACGCAGGCGTTCCACAGCTCCGGGTTTGTGACCGAGGACAAGCAAATCATTTATTTAGGCATGCCGACCGGCATTTTGTTCACGGCCGAAGGCAAAACGATCTATCATGCCGGCGATACCGGGCTGTTTTCCGACATGAAGCTGATCGGCGAGCGCCATAACATCGATGTCGCCTTTTTGCCGATTGGGGACAGCTTCACGATGGGGCCGGAAGACGCGGCGGTCGCCGCCGAGTGGCTCGGGGCGAAACTCGTCGTGCCGATCCATTACAACACGTTCCCGCCGATCACCCAAGACCCCGAACGGTTCGTCTCGCTTCTACCGTCGGGTGTCGGCCGTGCTCTGAAGCCAGGCGAAAGCATCGAGCTGTAACAGCGGCGCCCTTCCCACTTTGGGAAGGGCGCTTTCTGATGGCCGGCGCGATCGTTGAATCCCCGCTGCTGAGCCCTGTATAATGAAAGTAACAATGCGTAAAGGGTGAAGACCGTTGGCGACCAAACATGAACAAATTTTAGAATACATCCACCGGCTGCCGATCGGCGAGAAAATTTCCGTCCGGCAGATCGCCAAGGAAATGGGCGTAAGCGAAGGGACGGCGTACCGGGCGATCAAGGACGCCGAGAACAAAGGGTATGTGAGCACGATTGAACGCGTCGGCACGATCCGGATTGAGAAGAAACGGAAGGAAAACATTGAGAAGCTTACGTACGCCGAGGTTGTCAACATTGTGGACGGCCAAGTGCTTGGCGGACGTGAAGGGTTGCATAAGACGCTCAACCGTTTTGTCATCGGCGCAATGCAGCTGGAGGCGATGATGCGCTATACGGGCGCAGGGGATTTGCTTATCGTCGGCAACCGGACGAAGGCGCACGAGCTGGCGCTTCAGGCGGGGGCGGCCGTGCTCATCACCGGCGGGTTTGACACGGCCGACCACGTGAAAAAGCTCGCCGATGAGCGGCAGCTGCCGATCATTTCGACGAGCTATGACACGTTTACGGTCGCGACGATGATCAACCGGGCGATTTATGACCAGCTGATCAAAAAGGAGATTGTGCTCGTTGAGGACATTGTCACCCCTGTCGAGAAAACAGCCTATTTATATACAGACGATCCCGTCGAGCGCTGGTATGTGCTAAATCGCGAGACGCGCCATACCCGGTTTCCGGTCGTCGACGACCAGTTGAAAGTGCAAGGCATTGTGACGGCAAAAGACGTGCTGGATGTCGACCGGCAGCTGCCGGTCGAAAAGGTGATGACGAAGCAGCCGATTACGGTGAACGGAAAAACATCGGTCGCATTTGCCTCGCACATCATGGTATGGGAAGGGATTGAACTGCTTCCGGTCGTTGATGACCATAACCGGCTGCAAGGGATCATCAGCCGCCAAGACGTGTTAAAAGCGCTGCAAATGGCGCAGCGCCAGCCGCAAGTCGGCGAGACGATCGATGACCTCGTCACCGCCCAGTTCCGCGAGTCAGGCGACAAAGAAACGCTGTTTCGCTGCACGATCACGCCGCAAATGACGAACTATTTAGGGACACTCTCGTACGGCGTGTTTACGACGATCGTCACCGAAGCGGCGGCGCGGATGCTGCGGGCGTACAAACGCGGCGATTTGGTGATGGAAAGCATTACGATTTATTTCATCAAGCCGGTGCAAATCGACACTACAGTCGACGTGCAGGCGAAGCTTTTAGAGCTCGGGCGCAAGTTCGGAAAAGTGGACGTCGAGGTGTACAATGAAGGCGCCATCGTCGGGAAGGCGATGATGATGTGCCAGCTGATCGACCGGTAATCGACAACGAAAAAAGGATGTCCGCCCTTTGTTGCTGGACATCCTTTCCCTTTCGCTGTGAACGGTTATGGTCAGCTTTGTTTCGCCGCTTTTTCCGCCTCTTCGATCGCCTGCGGCAGATAGTAGCGGTAGGCGCGGTAGCCGGCCCAGACGCTGCCGGCGCCTAGGGCGATAAAGATGGAGGAGATGATATAGGTGACAGTTGTCTGATACAAAAACAACTGGTTGACTCCGAACAAGGCGACAAACAGCCCGAGCGCCATGCTCGATTTCGCCGAGAGGAAGCGGCGCTCCATCGGGCGCTGCGAGCGAACGTAGCGGATTTTATAATAGACGTAAAACGAAAAGGAAAATATAATGAAAATAACCAATACGGGCATGCTGGCTCCCTCCGTAGTCCGTTTCTTTTTCCATTGTACATAGAAGCGCGGAAAAATGCCAGCGGTTGAAAATGACAAGCCATAAAAAGGGGACGAAGTGATGAAAGACGTTTGCCGGGACATTCTTGAAACGATTCGCCAATTTGATACGATCATCATCCATCGCCACGTGCGCCCGGACCCGGACGCGTACGGGTCGCAAGGCGGGCTGGCGGCGCTGCTTCGGGCGTCGTTTCCGGAAAAACAAGTGTATGCGGTGGGGACGGATGATCCATCGTTGTCATTTTTACGTCAAATGGATGTCATTGACGATGGCGCCTATGAACAGGCGCTCGTGATTGTCTGTGACACGGCGAACGAAGAGCGGATTTGTGACAGCCGCTACCGGCTCGGGCGGAAGCTGATCAAAATCGACCACCATCCGAACGATACGCCGTACGGCGACATCATGTGGGTTGACACCGACGCCAGCTCGACGAGCGAAATGATTTACGAACTGTATTTGGCCGGCAAAGACGACGGGCTGACGATGACCGCCGAGGCGGCGCGCCTGATTTATGCCGGCATTGTCGGCGACACGGGCCGTTTTTTGTTTCCGCGTACGAGCGAAAAAACGTTTCGCTATGCCGGAGAGCTCATTTCGTACGGCTTTTCGCTGACGGAATTGTATGACGGGCTGTACCGGACGAGCCTGCCGCTCGCCCGTTTGAGCGGTTATGTGCTGTCGAATTTCACGATCGATGAAGGAGTGGCGGCGGTGAAAATGCCGCGGGCGCTGCTCGAAGAATACGGCGTCACCCCGCTTGAAGCGTCGCAGCTTGTCGGGCTGCTCGGCAACATTGATGGCATCATCGCCTGGGTGTTTTTCGTTGAGGAGGAGAAGGAGATTCGCGTGCGTTTTCGTTCGAAAGGGCCGGTCATCAATGTCGTCGCCAAGCGGCATGGCGGCGGCGGCCATCCGCTGGCGGCCGGCGCGTCGATCGCTTCATGGGAAGAAGCCGACCGCATTGTTGAAGAGGTGAGAGCCGTTTGCCGGGCGGAACGGTAACAGAAGGGGGCGAGAAGGGCGTCATGCGGCGCCGCCCCCTCTTTTGCCGCCTGATGCAGCGTCCGGCGCTCTTGTCGGCGTCGGGGTGTCGGTTTGTTTTGGCTTTTCTCGTTTGTCGGCTGCATGGCGTGTTAAGGGAGCGGCTTCAATTTCACTTCCACAGCCAAAAGGGTGAAAATGGTGAGCGTATGAATTTCCAGCCGGTACGCTTTTTCGTGGATCGTATACGTTTTGTTTTCAATTGCCCGCTTGATCAGCTCGCGGCTGTTGTACACCGTTTCAATATCTTTGGTGATTAAATGGGACAAATCTTCTTTCACACTGTCTTCGATGCGGAACGCTGTGTACGAATCAAGCTTGTATTGCTCGGCGTTGACAAGGTGGACGGACACGTCCTGCACGGTCAGCTTTTTTTTCATTTCTTTGTTGTAATGGATATAGTCTTCTTGCCAAATGCGAATTTCATTTTGCAAGTCGGCGATCTGCTCGTTCAGCTCATTGACGTGCCGCACCTGCTTTTCCTGCAGGACGCCGAAAATGTACAAAAAGACAAACCAGCTGATGAGCGCCCCAATCGCTACGCCGGCGAAAAAACGCTGCCATGACGGATATTGGTAATACGGAGGAATTCTCATGGCGAAATGTGCTCCTGTGTCAGCCACGTAATGATCGCCACTCCTGTTTGCGCGCCGCCCATGGCGGACAAAATGAGCAAAAACTGCCGCACAATGTCTTTTGTTTCCCCGAGAAACAGCCCTCGCTCGACGACGTAAAACGTATCAAACGTTCCGCCGATGGCGGCGACGACCGCCCAAATGCGCAAGTCGCCGGCAAACCGGTACATGGCCGTCAGCGGCTGGCCGCCGCTCAAAAATGCGCCGAGCGCGCCGATGATGGCGCCGCCAAGCAACACGCCGACCGCGATAAAATAGCTTTGGATCAACGCCGGCAAAAACGCTGCTTTTTCGTCCATCGTTTCCCCGCCCTTTCTTTCTCTTTTACTATGTATATCAACGAATGGGACGGAGCATGCAGCCAATGGAAAAGTTTTCGTCCGCAGACGGATGAATAAGGGAGGGCTGTCTATGACGTTTGTGCACTTGCATGTGTCAAGCGGCTATAGTTTGTTTCAAAGCACGGCCACCGTGGAAGCGCTGGCGGCCAAGGCGAAACAGCTCGGCTGCCCCGCCTTGGCGTTGACCGACCGCAACGTGCTGTATGGCGCTCTGCCCTTTTACAAGGAGTGCCAGCGCCATGGCATCCGTCCGATCATCGGCGTGACGGCCGATATTGCTCTCAGCGGGGACGGCGCCTATCCGCTCGTGCTGTTGGCCGCCAATGAGGAAGGGTACCACCATGTAATCGAAATCAGCACGATGATCCAAATGGGCGAAGAAAAGCAGATCGATGAAGACGCCCTCCGCCGGTTGAGCGGTGGAATTGTCGCCATCACCCCGGGGGCTGAAGGGCGGGTCGAGTCGCTGCTGGCCGCCGGGGAATGGCAGCAGGCGAAAGCGGTGCTCGCCCGCTATCAACAGCTGTTTCCTGGCTGTTTGTATGTGGCTGTCCAGCGCGGCGAGCGGACGCGCGCACCGTACGAAGGAGCGTTGCGGCAGTTGGCGGAAGAAGCCGGGGTTCCGGTCGTGGCGACGAATGACGTCCGTTATGTTGAGCGCGGCGACGCCGCAGCGTGGCGCTGCCTGCAGGCGATCAGGCTCGGCGTGCCATTTGCTGACGTCCAAGAGGATGGCGGCCGTTATTTGGCGGCGCCGGATGAGATGGCGCGCCGGTTTGCCGACTTGCCAGAAGCGCTTGAGAACAGCGCGGCGATCGCTGATCGGTGCGAACTGCACATCCCGTTTGGCGGCTGGCGGCTGCCGAAATTTCCGGTGCCTGACGGCGAGACGGCGGACGGGTATTTACGCCGTCTGTGCGAACAAGGGCTCGCCCGCCGTGTGCCGGGCGCCGATGAGCGTTACTGGAAGCGTCTGCGGCATGAGCTTGATGTCATTCAGGCAATGCGCTTTAGCGATTATTTTTTGATTGTCGCCGATGTGGTTGCCTACGCCCGCCAACGTGGCATTCTCATCGGACCGGGCCGCGGTTCGGCGGCCGGCTCGCTCGTCGCCTATGCTTTGGCTATTACCGATGTCGATCCGATCCAATACGGGCTGTTGTTTGAGCGGTTTTTGAATCCGGAGCGGGTGTCGGTGCCGGATATTGATCTTGATTTTCCCGATGACCGGCGCGAAGAAATGATTCGCTATGCGGCGGACAAATACGGGCGCGACCGCGTCGCGCAAATCATTACGTTTGGGACGTTCGGCGCCAAGTCGGCGCTGCGCGAGACGGCGAAAGCGCTCGGCATTCCCGGGAGCGAGGCGGAGCGGGTTGTGTCGCTTTTGCCGGATAAACAAGGGGTGACGATCCGCCAATGGCGCAGCGAGTCGACCGCGTTCCGCCGCGCCGCCGAAACGGTGCCGGACGGCAAGCAGTGGCTGGATATCGCGCAAACGCTCGAAGGGCTGCCGCGCCATACATCGATTCACGCGGCTGGCGTCATCATCAGCCCTGAGCCGCTTGTGCGCCAAGTCCCGTTGCAGCCAAGCCATGGCGAATGGCCGCTCACGCAATACGCCATGGGGTCGCTCGAGGCGCTCGGCCTTCTCAAAATGGATTTTCTCGGCTTGCGCACGTTGACGCTGCTCGGGCAAATGGTGCGTCTCATCGAACGGCAGACAGGAAAGCCGTTTGATGTGCGTCGCGTTCCGCTTGACGACGAAAAAACGTATGCGCTCCTGAGCGCCGGAGAGACAAACGGCATTTTTCAGCTTGAATCAAGCGGAATGAAGCGTGTGCTTGCGGAATTGCGGCCGTCGGAGCTGGAAGACTTGGTCGCTGTCAACGCCTTGTACCGGCCGGGGCCGATGGACATGATTCCTGCTTATATCCGGCGCAAGCGCGGAGACGAGGCGATTTCGTATATCCATCCTGACCTTGAGCCGATTTTGGCGCCGACTTACGGAGTGCTGATCTACCAAGAGCAAATTATGCAAATCGCCGCCCGCATGGCTGGGTTTTCGCTCGGACAAGCGGACGTGCTCCGGCGGGCGGTGGCGAAAAAAGAGAAGGCGCGTCTCGCTGAACAGCGGGAGGCGTTTGTCGCCGGCTGCACGGCGAACGGCTATCCAAAGGAAGTTGCCGAGGAATTGTACCGGCATATCGTCCGCTTCGCCGATTACGGCTTCAACCGGAGCCACGCGGTCAGCTATGCGCTGTTGTCGTATGCGATGGCCTACATTAAAGCCCACTATCCGCTTTGTTTTTACGCGGCCATGCTCTCGGGCGCTTCCGGCGACCGGGAAAAAACGGCTCTTTACGCTAGCGAAGCAGCGCAAAAAGGGATTCCGCTGCTGCCGCCATCCGTCAACCGGAGCGGCTATCGGTTTGCGATCGAAGGCAAGGCGATCCGCACCGGGCTGGCGGCGGTGAAACATGTCGGCACAGCGGCGAGGCTCATCATCGAAGAGCGTCGGGAGCGCGGACCGTTTGCCGATTTTTTCGATTTCGCCATCCGCCTGTTGCCGAAAGGATTGCCGCGCCCGGCGCTTGAGGCGCTCGTTTTGGCCGGCGCGTTTGATGAAATGGACGGGGAGCGGGCTTCGCTTTTAGCGAGCATTGACGTGGCGGTCGAACACGTGCAATTGGTCGGGCCGTACTTGGACACAGGCGGATTGTCGCTGAAGCCGAAATACATGGATGCCCCCCCGCTGCCGCCGGATGAGCGGCGGAAACGGGAAAAAGAGTTGCTCGGGTTTGCCGTCACCCCACATCCGGCCGCGGTCTGCCGCCCGCTGTTTCAAGCGGCCCGGGCGGTGCCGATTGCCGAAATGCACGGTTCGGCGGCCGTGGTCGGCGGCTATGTGGCCAAACAGCGGAAAACGAGAACGAAACGGGGGGAGGAAATGGCGTTTGTGACAATCAGCGATGAAAGCGGGGAAGTGGAGGCGGTCGCCTTTCCGTCCATTTATGCCCGCGCCTCCGATGAGCTGGCGGAAGGAAACTTTGTGTTGCTTTTTGGAACGGTCGACCGGCGCGCAGGCAGGCGACAGCTCATCATCCGCCGCGCCGGCCTCCTGCCCGTGTCGGCGCTATACATTAACGCGAGCCGGGCCGATGAGGCCAAATTGTCCAAGCTGAAACAGCTGCTTGAGCAGCAGCGCGGCGCTACGCCGGTCTATTTGTATGACGAAGCGAAGCGGACGCTTCTCCGTCTTCCGGAGCAGTACGCCGTCGCGCTCACAGCGCCGCTTGTCGATGGGCTGCTCGCCTTATTCGGCTTCGGGCGCATTGCTGTGAAATAACTTCCCCTTTACTATTTCGCTATTTTATTATATCGTATAACCATTAGGTGGTCAGACCAGTGCGTCTGGCTGCGGTTGAACGGCATGCCGCCCACGCATGGAGTATGGCATGAACCGAAAAGGAGGGGTCTCCGTTCAACGATGAAAAAGTGTACGCCGAGACGTTGAAGCATATCCATCGTCTCGTTGTCGAGGATGGCCTTGTCCCGGGCGACAAGCTGCCGTCAGAACGCGAGCTGGCCGAGCGGCTCGGCGTCGGCCGCTCGTCGGTGCGCGAGGCGCTGCGGGCGCTTGAGTTTCTCGGCCTGATTGAGACGCGGCGCGGCGAAGGGACCTACTTGTGCGAGGTCGGCGGACATCAGCTGATTGAGTTGCTGGCGATGTTTTTGCTTGAAAATGAACGGGCGAAAGCGGATTTGGCGGAAACGAAATGGCTGATCGAACGGCTGCTGCTCGAGCTCGCTTGCCTCCGCTGCAGTGAAGATGCGCTGGAGAGGCTGGAAAAAACCGTTCGCCAAAAACCGACTGATTTCACGCCGTTTTTTCAGGCGGTCGCTGAGGCGGCTGACAACTACTTGCTCATCCGCATTTGGCGGGCGCTGTCTAGGTTTGCCTCCGCCTGTGCGCCCGACCCACCGCTTGCCGACTCGTTTTATGACCAGCTGTTAGCAGCATTGAAAAAACGCGATCCGGCTGAAGCCGCTGCTGTCTGGGAGAGGCACCGGCCTTCGCCGTTGTCGAAACAGAACTGACACCGTTTGACAAACAACCGCTTGCATTTTCGATAAAGTAGTAGAGAGGCGAAAACGCAAAGGAGGAGCTCCCTCGTGTGGAAAGATTTATTTGCCAAAAAGAAGAAGTATGCGTCGCTTCCTTCCGAGCAAGTGAGGCATGAGGTGCCGGAAGGCGTGATGACGAAATGCCCGCAATGCAAAAAAATTATGTATACAAAAGAGTTGGTGAAAAATTTGCGCGTTTGCCTAAGCTGCGGCTACCATCATCCGATGCCGGCGCGCGAACGGATCGAGAGCGTGCTGGATGACGGCAGCTTTCGCGAATATGATGCCGATATGATTTCTGTCAACCCGCTCGGGTTTCCGGGCTACATAGAAAAACTCGAGGAAGACCGGCGCAAGTCGGGATTGAACGAGGCGGTCGTGACCGGCGAAGGGACGCTTGACGGCCATCCGCTCGTCATTGCGGTCATGGATTCCTCGTTTCGCATGGGCAGCATGGGCTCTGTTGTCGGCGAAAAAATCACCCGTGCAGTCGAACAAGCGCACGATAAAGGTGTGCCGTTTCTCATTTTTACCGCTTCCGGCGGCGCCCGCATGCAAGAAGGGGTGTTAAGCTTGATGCAAATGGCGAAAACGAGCGCGGCGCTCAAACGGTTCAGCAGCGACGGCGGCTTGTTCATTTCCGTCATGACCCATCCGACAACAGGCGGCGTATCGGCGAGTTTCGCCTCGCTTGGCGACTACAACTTCGCTGAACCTGGCGCGCTCATCGGCTTCGCCGGCCGCCGCGTCATCGAACAGACGGTGCGCGAAGAGCTGCCGGAAGATTTTCAGACGGCGGAGTTTTTGTTAAAGCACGGTCAGTTGGATGCCGTCATTCACCGCCATGAGCTGAAAGAGACGCTGGCGGTCGTGCTTCGCATTCACGCGGGAGGAGGGGAATCAGGATGGTGGCGGAATTAGAATTCGAAAAGCCGCTTGTCGAGCTGCGCCGCAAAATTCAAGAGCTGAGAGAGTTTATGAAAACGGCCGATGTCGACTTGTCGGCGGAAATCGAGAAACTGGAGGCGCGCCTCGCCAAGCTGGAAAACGACGTGTATGCCAATTTGACGCCGTGGGACCGCGTGCAAATCGCCCGCCATCCGCAGCGGCCGACGACGCTTGATTATATTGGGCGGCTGTTTGCGAATTTTCTGGAATGCCATGGCGACCGCTGCTTTGGCGACGATGAGGCGATCGTCGGCGGCATCGCCGAATATGACGGGCTGCCGGTGACAGTCATTGGCCACCAGCGCGGCAAAGATACGAAAGAAAATTTGCGCCGCAACTTCGGCATGCCGCACCCGGAAGGCTACCGGAAGGCGCTGCGGCTCATGAAGCAGGCAGAAAAGTTTTCGCGGCCGATCATCTGCTTTATCGACACGAAAGGCGCCTATCCGGGCAAATCGGCCGAAGAGCGCGGGCAAAGCGAAGCGATCGCCCGCAACTTGTTTGAAATGGCAGGGCTCACCGTGCCGGTCGTCTGCATCGTCATCGGCGAAGGCGGAAGCGGCGGGGCGCTCGCCCTTGGCGTCGGCAATCATATTCATATGCTTGAAAATTCCACGTACTCGGTCATTTCGCCGGAAGGGGCGGCTGCTATTTTATGGAAGGATGCGTCATTGGCGCAACGGGCGGCGGAAACGATGAAAATTACCGCTCACGACTTAAAAGCGCTCGGCGTCATTGACGAAATCATTCCGGAAGTGAAAGGCGGCGCCCACCGCAACGCTGACGAGCAGGCAAAGGAAATGGACCGCGTGCTGCGCCGGTCGTTGAAAGAGTTGTTGGCGCTTGACGGCGAGGCGCTCGTCCGGCAGCGCTATGAAAAATTTAAACAAATCGGCCAAGTGTCGTTTTTGCAGGAAACGATTCGGGCAAGATAAGGAAAAAGCTGTCTCGACTTTCGGGGCAGCTTTGTTCTGTCCATGAAAAAATTCTGTTCATGTAAGCCGTTTCAACAAGGCGTCGCTGTTGTGTTCCGCCCATGTTCATGGTACATTAGGGTTGTTCAAGAGCGACAGATGTATGAGGTCGGACGTGTTGAATTTGATGCAAATGAGGTGGAATGAGTGAAACGGATTGGTGTGTTGACAAGCGGCGGCGACTCGCCGGGCATGAATGCGGCCATTCGCGCGGTTGTCCGCAAAGCGATTTACCACGGGGTGGAAGTGTACGGCGTTTATCACGGGTATGCCGGGCTGATCGCCGGCAACATCAAAAAGCTGGAAGTCGGCGATGTCGGGGATATTATCCACCGCGGCGGCACGATACTCTATACGGCCCGCTGCCCGGAATTTAAGACGGAAAAAGGGCAGAAAAAAGGAATCGAACAGCTGAAAAAGCACGGCATTGAAGGGCTGGTCGTCATCGGCGGCGACGGGTCGTACCAAGGGGCGAAAAAACTGACCGAGCACGGCTTTCCGTGCGTCGGCGTGCCGGGAACGATCGACAACGACATTCCGGGCACCGATTTTACGATCGGGTTTGACACGGCGCTCAATACGGTCATTGATGCCATCGACAAAATCCGCGACACGGCGACGTCGCACGAGCGGACGTACGTCATTGAAGTGATGGGCCGCCATGCCGGCGACATCGCCTTATGGTCGGGGCTGGCCGGCGGGGCGGAAACGATTTTAATTCCGGAAGCCGATTATGATATGAACGACGTCATCGCCCGCTTAAAACGCGGCCATGAGCGCGGCAAAAAACATAGCATCATCATCGTGGCGGAAGGGGTCGGAAGCGGCGTCGACTTCGGCCGGCAAATCCAAGAAGCGACCGGCTTTGAGACGCGCGTGACGGTGCTTGGCCACGTGCAGCGCGGCGGGTCGCCGACGGCGTTTGACCGCGTGCTCGCGAGCCGCCTCGGCGCCCGGGCGGTCGAGCTGCTGCTTGAAGGAAAAGGCGGGCGCTGCGTCGGCATCCAAAACAACCAGCTCGTCGACCATGACATCGCGGAGGCGCTGGCCAACAAACATACGATCGATCAGCGGATGTACGCATTGTCGAAAGAATTGTCCATTTAAGTCCCGAGGGGAAAGGAAGAAGACACGATGAAGCGGAAAACGAAAATCGTCTGCACGATCGGGCCGGCAAGCGAGAGCGTGGACAAGCTCGTGCAGCTGATGGAAGCAGGAATGAACGTGGCGCGCCTGAACTTTTCGCACGGCGATCATGAAGAGCACGGGCGGCGCATCGCCAACATTCGCGAAGCGGCGAAACGAACGGGCCGAACGGTCGCCATTTTGCTTGACACGAAAGGGCCGGAAATCCGGACGCACAATATGGAAAACGGCGCCATTGAGCTGAAGGAAGGGGCAAAGCTCGTCATTTCGATGAGCGAAGTGCTCGGCACGCCGGAAAAAATTTCGGTCACGTACCCGGGGTTGATCGACGATGTGTCCGTCGGCGCGAAAATTTTGCTTGACGACGGGCTCATCGGCCTGGAAGTCAACGCGGTCGACAAGCAAGCGGGAGAAATCGTCACGACCGTGTTAAACGGCGGCGTGTTGAAAAACAAAAAAGGAGTCAATGTGCCGGGTGTCAAAGTCAACTTGCCGGGCATCACCGAGAAAGACCGGGCTGACATTTTGTTTGGCATTCGCCAAGGGATCGATTTCATCGCTGCCTCGTTTGTGCGCCGGGCGTCCGATGTGCTGGAGATCCGCGAGCTGCTTGAGGCGCATGACGCCCTCCATATCCAAATTATCGCCAAAATTGAAAACGAAGAAGGCGTCGCCAACATTGACGAAATTTTAGAAGCCGCCGACGGCCTGATGGTGGCGCGCGGCGATTTGGGCGTGGAAATTCCGGCTGAGGAAGTGCCGCTCATTCAAAAACTGCTCATTAAAAAGTGCAACATGCTCGGCAAGCCGGTCATTACGGCGACGCAAATGCTCGATTCGATGCAGCGCAATCCGCGTCCGACGCGGGCGGAGGCGAGCGACGTCGCCAACGCCATTTTTGACGGCACCGACGCCGTCATGCTTTCCGGGGAAACGGCGGCCGGCCAGTATCCGGTCGAAGCGGTGAAAACGATGCACCAAATCGCGCTCCGCACCGAACAGGCGCTTGAGCACCGCGACATTTTGTCCCAACGCACAAAAGAAAGCCAAACGACGATCACCGACGCCATCGGGCAGTCGGTCGCCCACACCGCGCTCAACTTGGATGTGGCGGCGATCGTGACGCCGACCGTGAGCGGAAAAACGCCGCAAATGGTGGCGAAGTATCGCCCGAAAGCGCCGATTATTGCCGTGACGTCAAATGAAGCGGTATCGCGCCGGCTGGCGCTTGTGTGGGGCGTGTATACGAAAGAAGCGCCGCATGTGAACACGACGGACGAAATGCTCGATGTCGCCGTCGATGCGGCGGTGCGCTCCGGGTTGGTGAAGCACGGCGACTTGGTCGTCATCACCGCCGGCGTGCCGGTCGGCGAAACCGGTTCAACGAACTTAATGAAAGTGCACGTCATCAGCGATTTGCTGGCCAAAGGGCAAGGGATCGGCCGCAAGTCGGCGTTTGGCAAGGCGGTCGTCGCCAAAACGGCGGAAGAGGCGCGGCAAAAAATGACAGACGGCGGCATTTTAGTCACTGTCAGCACCGATGCCGACATGATGCCGGCGATCGAAAAAGCGGCAGCCATCATTACTGAAGAGGGCGGGTTGACCAGCCATGCGGCGGTCGTCGGTTTGAGCCTTGGGATTCCAGTGATTGTCGGAGTGGAAAACGCAACAACCTTGTTTAAAGATGGGCAGGAGATTACGGTGGACGGCGGGTTCGGGGCCGTCTATCGCGGCCATGCCAGCGTGTTGTAACGCGGACTGAAACAGCCTTGGCCAGTGGAGCCAAGGCTGTTTTTTACAAAGTCGGCCTGCCGACGATAAAGCGCCAAATGTCGCGGAAGACGTTGGCGCTGTGGAGCGTGCGGATGATGACGAGCGCGACCGGACCGGCGATGAGGCCGAGGAAGCCGAGCAGCTTGAAGCCGACAAACAAGGCGATGAGCGTCGCGAGCGGGTCGAGCCCGATCGAGGAGGAGAGCACTTTCGGCTCCATAATTTGCCGTTGGACGAGAACGACGATATACAAAACGCCGAGCCCGATCGCAAACGGGATGTCGCCGCTGATGGCGGCGTAAATGATCCAAGGCACGAAGACGATGCCGGTCCCGAGGTAGGGCAAAATATCGACAAAGCCGATGATCAACGCGATCGTAATCGCGTAATCGACGCGCAAAATGAGCAAGCCGATCAACACGATGACCGTCGTAATCGAAATGAGCGTCGCTTGCGCTTTAATAAAGCCAAACAACGCCCGCTTCAAATCCAAAAACACCGTTTTCCCGCTCGTGCGGGCTTTCGCCGGCAGCCAACGCTGCGCCATCCGCATTAAGCGGTGCCAGTCTTTGCTGATGAAAAAGGTCGCCAACAGTGAAAAAATAAATACGGTCGCCGCGTTTGGCAGCCAGGCGATGAGCTGGGGAATGTTTTGCAGCACGCGCTGAATGAATTCGCCGACCGTCGTCGCGATTTGCGTTCCGACCGCCTGAATGTTTTGCATGATCGTATCTTGTTGATCGGCGTTCAAGCTTTTAAACAAGACGGCCAAGTCTTGGTAAAGCGGGATAAGCTGATTGGCGGCAAACGATTCGATGTACGCGACGAGCGCCTGGAATTTTTCCGGCACCACATTGGCCAAATATTGCGTTCCCGAAACGATCTCGGCGATCAACAGCGTCACCAGCCCGGCGACAGCGGCGAACAAGACGATGAGCGTGGCGCTGACCGCGAGCCAGCGCGGCATTTTTACCTTTCGTTCCAACAAGTCGACGACCGGGTTGATGAGAAAGGCGATGAAAAAGGCAATGATAAACGGGTACGTCAATGTTGCGGCATAGTAGGCGGCGGCAGCGCCGAACGCAACGATCGCGATGACGATGAGAAAACGCAAAAAGCGGTCAACATATATTCGGGACAATGTTTCACCCCCACTCGTTTTCCATACTGATATATTACATGTTTCTTTACGAAGAAGCAAAAAGACAAGTTTCAGAGGAAAGGGCGAACAATCATGAACGAACCCGTCTTGTTTTTGCTCGGGCTGCTTTTGGTCGGCCTATTGGCGAAAAACAAATCATTTATTGCCGCGATTGTCGTGCTGCTTGCCATTAAACTCGCCGGCCTCGATCAGCGGCTGCTCCCGTTGATCCATGCCAAAGGCCTCAACTGGGGCATTACGCTCATTACGATCGCCGTGCTGGCGCCCATTGCCTCCGGGGAGATCGGCCTTAAGCAGCTTGCCGGCTCGCTGCAATCGTTGGCGGCCTGGGTGGCGCTTTTATCTGGCATTCTTGTTGCGTTGATCGCGAAAGGGGGCGTGACGCTTTTGGCGAATGACCCACATATCACCGCGGCGCTTGTGTTTGGCACGGTCATTGCGGTGTCGCTGTTTCACGGGGTGGCGGTCGGTCCGTTGATCGGCGCGGGGATTGCCTATATGGTCATAAAAATGGTAGAATATTTTTGAACTGGGGCGGGGAACGTTATTCTTATGTAATGTCTTTTGCCAGGACGATACATTTCCGTTCACAAAAGTCTGATAATTGTTTATAATAGTAGGCGTAAGCTAGTTTTCGGGTCAAGCGGCGCCCCCCCGCCACAGCGCGGCGGCATCCGCGCGGTGATGTAAGCACTTTCGAGAGCGTGCGCTTGTTTTTTGCGCCTGTTTCGAGCAAGCGCTCACCGGCCGTAAAGCGGCAAGCAGGAACGAGGAACTATAAAGAAAAGGGGAGATTGACATGACGGTAACCCGCGGTTTGGAAGGAGTTGTAGCGACAACCTCTAGCATCAGCTCAATCATCGACGATACATTGACGTATGTCGGCTATGACATCGACGATTTGGCCGAAAACGCTTCCTTTGAAGAAGTCATTTATTTGCTTTGGCACCGCGAGCTGCCCACGAAAGAACAGCTCGAGGAGCTGAAACAGCAATTGGCGGAAAATGCCGACATCCCGCGCGAGATCATCGAACACTTCAAGCTCTATCCGATTGAGAACGTGCATCCGATGGCCGCGCTGCGCACTGCCGTCTCGCTTCTTGGCCTGTACGACGAAGAAGCGGACGTGATGACGAAAGAAGCGAACTACCGGAAAGCGATCCGCTTGCAGGCGAAAATTCCGACGATTGTCACTGCCTTCGCCCGCGTGCGCAAAGGGTTGGAACCGGTTGCGCCGCGCAAAGATTTGAGCTTTGCCGCCAATTTCTTGTACATGCTGACCGGCAAAGAACCAGACGACATCGCCACGGAAGCGTTCAACAAGGCGCTCGTGCTGCACGCCGACCATGAGTTGAACGCGTCGACGTTTACGGCGCGCGTCTGCGTAGCCACGCTGTCCGATATTTATTCCGGCATCACGGCGGCGATCGGCGCGTTGAAAGGACCGCTTCACGGCGGGGCGAACGAAGCGGTGATGAAAATGTTGACGGAAATCGGCACGGTCGACAACGTCGAGCCGTACATCCGCACGAAGCTCGCCAACAAAGAAAAAATTATGGGCTTCGGTCATCGCGTCTATCGGAAAGGCGACCCGCGCGCCAAGCACTTGAAGAAAATGTCGGAAAAACTGACGAAGCTCGTCGGCGAACCGCACTGGTACGAAATGTCGACGAAAATCGAGGAAATTGTCACGTCGGAAAAAGCGCTGCCGCCGAACGTTGACTTTTATTCCGCTTCGGTTTACCATTGTTTAGGAATCGATCATGATTTGTTTACGCCGATTTTTGCCGTGAGCCGGACATCGGGATGGTTGGCCCATATTTTGGAACAATATGACAACAACCGTCTCATCCGTCCGCGCGCCGAGTACACCGGCCCGGGCAAGCGGGCGTACGTGCCGATCGACGAGCGCGGCTGAAACAAGTGGACAAGGCGGTGAAGGCGAGCCTTCACGCCTTTTCAATAAAAAACTGGCATTGGGGGTTTTACTCGTGACGCAAGGGGAAAAAATTACTGTCACCAATGGTGTGCTCAATGTTCCAAACAATCCGATCATTCCGTTCATTGAAGGGGACGGAACCGGCCCGGACATTTGGGCGGCCGCTTCGCGCGTGCTCGAAGCAGCGGTGGAAAAAGCGTACAAAGGTGAGAAAAAAATCGTCTGGAAGGAAGTGCTCGCTGGTGAAAAAGCGTACAAGCTGACGGGCAGCTGGCTTCCGGATGAAACGCTTGAGACGATCCGCGAATACATAATCGCCATTAAAGGGCCGTTGACGACGCCGGTCGGCGGCGGCATCCGTTCGCTCAACGTCGCGCTCCGCCAAGAGCTCGACCTGTTTGTCTGCCTGCGTCCGGTTCGCTACTTTCCTGGCGTTCCGTCGCCGGTGAAACGCCCGGAAGACACCGATATGGTCATTTTCCGGGAAAACACGGAAGACATTTACGCCGGCATTGAATACGCCAAAGGAACGCCGGAAGTGAAAAAAGTGATCGACTTCTTGCAAAACGAAATGGGCGTGCGCAAAATCCGTTTCCCGGAAACGTCCGGCATCGGCATTAAGCCGATTTCCGAACAAGGGACGAAACGGCTTGTGCGCGCGGCGATCAACTATGCGATCGAACACGGCCGCAAGTCGGTGACGCTCGTCCATAAAGGGAACATTATGAAGTTCACGGAAGGCGCGTTTAAAAACTGGGGCTATGAGCTTGCCGAACAAGAATTCGGCGATAAAGTGTTCACGTGGGCGCAATACGATCGGATCGTCGAAGCCGAGGGCAAAGAGGCGGCGAACAAAGCGATGGCGGAAGCGGAAGCGTCCGGCAAAATCATTATCAAAGATGTCATCGCCGACATCTTCCTGCAACAAATTTTGACGCGTCCGCGCGAATTTGACGTCATCGCGACGATGAACTTAAACGGCGACTACATTTCCGACGCGCTGGCCGCTCAAGTCGGCGGCATCGGCATCGCGCCGGGGGCCAACATCAACTACGAAACCGGCCACGCCATTTTCGAGGCGACGCACGGCACGGCGCCGAAATACGCCGGTCTTGACAAAGTCAATCCGTCGTCCGTCATTCTCTCGGGCGTCATGATGTTTGAGCATCTTGGTTGGAACGAAGCAGCGAAATTGATCATCAAAGCGATGGAGAAAACCATCGCCGCGAAAATCGTCACGTATGACTTCGCCCGCCTGATGGAAGGGGCAACCGAAGTGAAATGTTCGGAATTTGCTGATGCGCTCATCCGCAATATGGACTAACCTTTGAAGGAAAGGGATGGCAAACGATGGCGATGAAACGGAAAAAAATCTCGGTGATCGGCGCCGGATTCACGGGGGCGACGACAGCGTTCCTGCTGGCGCAAAAAGAGCTTGGCGACATCGTATTGGTCGATATTCCGCAGTTGGAAAATCCGACGAAAGGGAAGGCGCTTGACATGCTCGAGTCGAGCCCGGTGCTCGGCTTTGACGCCAACATTATCGGTACGTCGGATTATGCCGACACGGCCGATTCCGACATCGTCGTCATTACGGCCGGCATCGCCCGCAAACCGGGGATGAGCCGCGACGACTTGGTGACGACGAACCAAAAAATTATGAAACAAGTGACGAAAGAAGTCGTCAAATACTCACCAAACTGCTACATCATCGTCCTGACGAACCCGGTCGATGCGATGACGTACACGGTCTTCAAAGAGTCCGGCTTTCCGAAAAACCGCGTCATCGGTCAGTCGGGGGTGTTGGACACGGCGCGCTTCCGCACGTTCGTCGCCCAAGAGCTGAACATTTCGGTGAAAGATGTCACCGGCTTCGTGCTGGGCGGCCATGGCGATGACATGGTGCCGCTCGTCCGCTACTCGTACGCCGGCGGCATTCCGCTCGAGAAGCTCATTCCGAAAGACCGTTTGGACGCCATCGTTGAGCGGACGCGCAAAGGCGGCGGCGAGATCGTCAACTTGCTCGGCAACGGCAGCGCCTACTACGCGCCGGCCGCCTCGCTCGTCGAAATGGTCGAAGCGATTTTGAAAGACCAGCGCCGCATTTTGCCGGCGATCGCCTACCTTGAGGGCGAGTACGGCTATGAAGGGATTTACCTGGGAGTGCCGACGATCTTGGGCGGCAACGGCATCGAGAAAGTGATCGAGCTCGAGCTGACCGAAGATGAAAAAGCGGCGCTGGCCAAATCGGTCGAATCGGTCAAAAACGTCATGCGCGTGTTGGAATAACGAAAAGGCGAAAATTCGGGCGCTGTCCCGAATTTTTGCCCGTGATGAATGAAAGCGCTTTCTAGACAAAGGGGTGGGAACGTGTTGAAAAAACGGAAACCCGGGAGAACGATCGGGGAGATTCAGGTTGGAGAAAAACTTGTCTTTCAGGCGTCCATTGAGGACAAAGACTTGCTTCTTTACCTTGGACTGACCGATGATGCCAACCCGCTTTACATCCAACATGACTACGCTTCGCAGACGCCGCTCGGCCGGCCGGTTGTGCCGCCGATTATGTTGACGGGGATGATTACGTCGGCGGTCTCCAAATATTTGCCCGGTCCGGGAAGCTACATCACCCGGCAGGACATCCGCTTTCTCCGCCCGGTTTACCATTATGAGACGCTCGAATTTTGGCTCGAAGTGACCGGGGTGGATGAGGAAGGCCATTGCGTCACCTTGGCCGTGACCGCGACGCGCGGGACGGAGACGGTGCTGGATGGAACGTTGTCCGTCTGTCCGCCGCACGCCTTGCCGCGTTTTGATGGCCGGGTTTTGGAAAATTTTTGACCGGAATCGTGTTTCGCCGGCGGCCAAAAGCCGGCGACAACGTGCGAGAGACTGTTCCTTGCGGGGCTGCTTGCCCGCCGGGGGAGCAGTCTCTTTATTTTTTTCTGTGACAAATCGCGAGTTATGGTATCATAAGGGCAGAAACTATCGGATGAAACGGAGGAGCGGCATGGAAAAAAAAATTTTAGTCGTTGATGACGAACAGCCGATCGTGACATTGTTGGCGTACAACTTGGAGAAAGCCGGCTTTCAAGCTGTGGCTGCCTATGACGGCGAAGAAGCGCTCGCCAAAGTGGCGTCCGAACAGCCGGCGCTCATCATTTTGGACTTGATGCTGCCGAAGCTTGACGGTGTCGAAGTGTGCAAGCGGCTCCGTCAGCAGCAAATCATGACGCCGATTTTAATGCTGACGGCCCGCGATGACGAGTTTGACAAAGTGCTTGGCCTCGAGCTTGGCGCCGACGATTATATGACCAAGCCGTTCAGCCCGCGGGAAGTTGTTGCGCGGGTGAAGGCGATCTTGCGCCGTACGGAGATTGCACAGCCGGCGGCGGAGGCGGGCGAGCGGCTTGCCGTCGGCCGGCTCGAGATTTTTCCAGAGCGATATGAGGCGGCGATCAGCGGCAAGCCGCTCGAGCTGACGCCGAAAGAATTTGAGCTGCTCCTGTATTTGGCGCGGCATAAAGGGCGGGTGCTGACGCGCGACCAGCTGCTCAGCGCGGTATGGAACTATGATTTTGCCGGCGATACGCGCATTGTCGATGTCCATATCAGCCATTTGCGCGAGAAAATCGAAGAGGACACGAAAAAACCGGCATACATCAAAACGGTGCGCGGCCTCGGCTACAAACTGGAGGAGCCCAAGCGGCATGGATAGCTTGCGCAACCGGCTGTTGTTTTGGCTCATCACGCTCATCGTCACGGTTTTGATCGCCCTCGGTTTGCTGCTTGGACAACTGCTCAAACAGTTTTACGCCGAGACGATGAACAAGCGGATGGAAAAAGAGGCGAAAGCGCTCGCCATTTTGCTTGAAAATGAACCGCTCGAGCAAATCCGCGCCGATTTGCAGGAAATGGGGAATGAACTGTCGTCCCGCATCACCGTGCTCGATAAAGAAGAACGGGTGCGGTTTGACAGCGGTCGCGTCGCAGCGATCAGCGACAAAGACCATGAGCGCATCGTCCGCACCATTTTGCGCAAACAGCAGTTTCCGCGCTTTTCGGTTATTGAAAAAGCGAACGATGTATACTATTACATCGCTCCATACGGACGCGGCTCGGAGCGAGACGGCTATGTCGTGTTAAGCACGCCGACGAGCTCACTGAAAAAAGTGAACCAACAAATTTGGGGCGTGCTCACGAGCAGCCTCGGCATGGCGCTCGTTGTCATCATCGCCCTCGTCTGGAAAATCGCCAATCAATATATGAAGCCGATTGAAGAAGCGACGAAAGTGGCGTTTGAGCTGGAAAAAGGCAATTACGCCGCCCGTGTGCCCGATGGTGAATATAACGAGGCCGGGATGCTTGTGCGCTCGATCAACCGGCTGGCCCGCCATTTGCAGGAGATGAGCCGGGCGCGGGAAATTCAGACCGATCGGCTTCACACGCTCATTGAAAACGTCGGCAGCGGCCTGTTGTTTATTGACCACCGCGGACATATTTCTCTCATCAATCGGGCGTTCCAGACTCAGTTTCATCTCGATCCGTCGGATTGTTTGTACCGTCCGTACGCCGATGTGCTGCCGCACCGCGACATCGTCCGGTTTATCGATGATATTTTCATCACTGAAACGACGATGCGCCGGCATATGCGGCTGACGATTGGCATCGAGCGGAAACATTTCGATGTATACGGGGCTCCCATCATTGGCACGAACGCCGAATGGAAAGGGATCGTCGTCGTGTTCCACGACATTACCGAGCTCAAGCGGCTCGAGCAAATCCGCAAAGACTTTGTCGCCAACGTGTCGCACGAGTTGAAAACGCCGGTGACGTCGATCCGCGGATTCGCTGAGACGCTGCTTGACGGGGCGATGAAAGACGAAGCGGCGCTTGAGCATTTTTTGACCATCATTTTAAAAGAAAGCGAGCGGCTGCAGACGCTCGTTGAGGAACTGTTGGACTTGTCGAAAATCGAGCAGCACGGATTTCAGCTGCAACTCGAAGACGTGGATATCGCTCAAGTCATCGCCGAAGCGGCTGCTGTGTTTCGCCAAAAAGCGGCGGAAAAACAAATTGATTTGCATATCGAATCGCCATCCGGGCTTGTCATCCGCGGTGACAGAAATCGGATGAAGCAAATTTTGCTGAACTTGCTCGCCAACGCCATCACGTATACGCCGGAGCACGGACGGGTCGCTGTCGAGGCGGAAGAGACGAAGAAAGAAGTGCTGATCCATGTGAAAGACACCGGAATCGGCATTGAGGAAAAAGAAATCCCGCGCATTTTTGAGCGTTTTTACCGCGTCGACAAGGCGCGCAGCCGCGATTCCGGCGGAACGGGGTTGGGCCTGGCGATTGTGAAACATTTGGTTGAGGCTCACCATGGATATATTACCGTAGCGAGTAAAGTGGGGCGCGGCACCGTGTTCACGATCCATTTTCCAAAGCCGGGGCGGTAGCCGGCTTCTTTTTATGGCCGCCCGCCGGCGTGGTACAATAGAACAAGGAACGTCCGAGGAGGGATGATGTTGAAAAACAAGCTCGTCTTAATTGACGGCAACAGCGTGGCGTACCGCGCCTTTTTCGCGTTGCCGCTTTTGCATAACGATAAAGGGATTCATACGAACGCAGTCTACGGGTTTACGATGATGTTAAACAAAATTTTGGCGGAAGAGCAGCCGACCCACATTCTCGTGGCGTTTGACGCCGGGAAAACGACGTTCCGCCATGAAACGTTCCAAGACTATAAAGGCGGGCGGCAGCAGACGCCGCCGGAACTGTCGGAACAGTTTCCGCTGCTGCGCGAATTGCTCAAGGCGTACCGCATCCCCGCCTATGAGCTCGACCATTACGAAGCGGACGATATTATCGGAACGATGGCGGCGCGGGCTGAGCGGGAAGGGTTTGCAGTGAAAGTCATTTCCGGCGACCGCGATTTAACCCAGCTTGCTTCCCCGCAAGTGACGGTGGAGATTACGAAAAAAGGGATTACCGACATCGAGTCGTACACGCCGGAGACGGTCGCGGAAAAATACGGCCTCACCCCGGAGCAAATTGTCGACTTGAAAGGATTGATGGGCGACAAATCCGACAACATCCCTGGCGTGCCCGGCATCGGGGAAAAAACAGCCGTCAAGCTGCTCAAGCAATTCGGCACGGTCGAAAACGTACTGGCATCGATCGATGAGATCAAAGGGGAGAAGCTGAAAGAAAATTTGCGCCAATACCGGGATTTGGCGCTTTTAAGCAAACAGCTGGCCGCTATTTGCCGCGACGCCCCGGTTGAGCTGACGCTCGATGACATTGTCTACAAAGGAGAAGACCGGGAAAAAGTGGTCGCCTTGTTTCAGGAGCTTGGATTCCAGTCGTTTCTCGACAAGATGGCCGTCCAAACGGATGAAGGCGAGAAGCCGCTCGCCGGGATGGATTTTGCGATCGCCGACAGCGTCACGGACGAAATGCTCGCCGACAAAGCGGCCCTCGTCGTGGAGGTGGTGGGCGACAACTATCACCATGCCCCGATTGTCGGGATCGCCTTGGCCAACGAACGCGGGCGGTTTTTCCTGCGCCCGGAGACGGCGCTCGCCGATCCGAAATTTCTCGCTTGGCTTGGCGATGAGACGAAGAAAAAAACGATGTTTGATTCAAAGCGGGCGGCCGTCGCGTTAAAATGGAAAGGAATCGAACTGCGCGGCGTCGTGTTCGATCTGTTGCTGGCCGCTTACTTGCTCGATCCGGCGCAGGCGGCGGGCGACGTTGCCGTGGTGGCGAAAATGCATCAGTACGAGGCGGTGCGGTCGGATGAGGCGGTCTATGGAAAAGGAGCGAAGCGGACGGTTCCTGATGAACCGACGCTTGCCGAGCATCTCGCCCGCAAGGCGGCGGCCATTTGGGCGCTTGAAGAGCCGTTGATGGACGAACTGCGCCGCAACGAACAAGATCGGCTGCTCGTCGAGCTCGAACAGCCGCTGGCTGGCATTTTGGCCAATATGGAATTTACTGGAGTGAAAGTGGACACGAAGCGGCTTGAACAGATGGGGGCGGAGCTCACCGAGCAGCTGCAGGCGGTCGAGCGGCGCATTTACGAACTCGCCGGCCAAGAGTTCAACATTAACTCGCCGAAACAGCTCGGGACGGTTTTATTTGACAAGCTGCAGCTCCCGGTGTTGAAAAAGACAAAAACCGGCTATTCGACTTCAGCCGATGTGCTTGAGAAGCTTGCACCGCACCATGAAATCGTCGAACATATTTTGCATTACCGCCAACTCGGCAAGCTGCAGTCAACGTATATTGAAGGGCTGCTGAAAGTGGTGCACCCCGTGACGGGCAAAGTGCACACGATGTTCAATCAGGCGTTGACGCAAACCGGGCGCCTCAGCTCCGTCGAACCGAATTTGCAAAACATTCCGATTCGGCTTGAGGAAGGGCGGAAAATCCGCCAGGCGTTCGTGCCGTCGGAGCCGGACTGGCTCATCTTTGCGGCCGACTATTCGCAAATCGAGCTGCGCGTCCTCGCCCATATCGCGGAAGATGACAATTTGATTGAAGCGTTCCGGCGCGGGTTGGACATCCATACGAAAACAGCCATGGACATTTTCCATGTGAGCGAAGAAGACGTGACAGCCAACATGCGCCGCCAAGCGAAGGCCGTCAATTTTGGCATCGTGTACGGCATTAGTGATTACGGTCTGGCGCAAAACTTGAACATTACGCGCAAAGAAGCGGCTGAATTTATTGAGCGATATTTTGCCAGTTTTCCAGGTGTAAAGCAATATATGGACAACATTGTGCAAGAAGCGAAACAAAAAGGGTATGTGACGACGCTGCTGCATCGGCGCCGCTATTTGCCCGATATTACAAGCCGCAACTTCAACGTCCGCAGCTTCGCCGAGCGGACGGCGATGAACACACCGATCCAAGGGAGTGCCGCTGATATTATTAAAAAAGCGATGATCGATCTAAGCGTAAGGCTGCGCGAAGAACGGCTGCAGGCGCGCCTGTTGCTGCAAGTGCATGACGAACTCATTTTGGAGGCGCCGAAAGAGGAAATCGAGCGGCTGTGCCGCCTCGTTCCAGAGGTGATGGAGCAAGCCGTCGCACTCCGCGTGCCGCTGAAAGTCGATTACCATTACGGTCCGACGTGGTACGACGCTAAATAAAAGCGGCCTGCCCGCCAGCTGCTCGGTTTTTCACGGGGCCGCGCAATGAGCTGTTGCTTTAAAACAGGTGCACGAACAGGAAAAGGAGGGAGGCGCCATGCCGGAACTGCCGGAAGTGGAAACGATCCGCCGCACGCTGTTGCCGCTTGTCGCTGGCAAAACGATTGAAGAGGTGCGGGTGTTTTGGCCGAATATCATTCGTCATCCGCAAGACCCGGCGGCGTTTGCTGCCAGGCTGGCCGGGCAGACGGTGCGCGGCATCGATCGGCGCGGGAAATTTTTGAAATTTTTGCTTGACCGGGATATGCTCATCTCCCATTTGCGCATGGAGGGGCGCTACGCGGTCGCCCAGTCCGATGAGCCGCTTGAACCGCATACGCACATTGTGTTTCGTTTTACAGACGGCAGTGAGCTTCGTTATCGCGATGTACGCAAATTCGGAACCATGCACGTGTACGCGAAAGAGGAAGCAGACTGCCGGCCGCCGCTCGCTCAATTAGGGCCGGAACCGCTGTCCCCAGCGTTTTCTCCGGCGGTGTTGGCCGCAAAAGCGGCGAAAACAAAGCGGACGGTGAAAGCGTTGTTGCTTGATCAAACGGTCGTGTCCGGGTTTGGCAACATTTATGTCGACGAAGCGCTGTTTCGCGCCGGCATTCTCCCTGGACGGCCGGCTGCTTCGCTGACGGATGAAGAACTTGCACGGTTGCACGAAGAAATGGTGGCGACGATCGGCGAGGCGGTCATGAAAGGGGGAAGCACGGTGCGCACGTATGTGAATACGCAAGGAGAAGCCGGAACGTTCCAGCATCGCCTGTTCGTATACGGCCGCAAAGGGGAGCCGTGCAAACGGTGCGGCGCCCCGATTGAGAAAATGGTTGTCGCCGGCCGCGGCACGCATTATTGCCCGCGTTGCCAACGCTAGGCAGCAGACAAAAAAGGAGGGGTGCCGAATGGCATTCACGATCGGATTAACCGGTGGAATTGCGAGCGGCAAAAGCACGGTCAGCGCGATGATGCGCGAGCTCGGCCTTCCGGTCATCGATGCGGATGAGGCGGCGCGCGCCGTCGTCCGCCCGGGGGAGGAGGCGTACCGGCAAATCGTCGCTGCATTCGGTCCGGGCATTTTGCGGGCGGACGGCGAAATCGACCGAGCCAAACTCGGGGCGATCGTCTTTAACGACGAACAACAGCGGAAAGTGCTCAACGCCATCGTTCACCCAGCGGTGCGGAAAAAAATGCTGGCTGAAAAAGAAGCGCACATCCGCTCCGGAGCGAAGACCGTCGTCCTAGATATTCCGCTGTTATTTGAAAGCGGGCTGACTCATTGGGTGGATAAAGTGCTTGTCGTGTACGTCGACGATGACGTTCAGCTCCGCCGGCTCATGGCGCGCAACGGTTTCACCGAAGAGGAAGCGCTCGCCCGCATCCGCTCCCAGTGGCCGATGGCGGAAAAAGTGAAACGGGCCGATGCGGTGATTGACAACAACGGGACGATCGAAGAGACACGCCGGCAGTTGCTGGCCATTTTGCATCAATGGGACGCCTTGGGAAAATAGGCGTCTTTTTTGCTGCGTTTTATTGATTTTGTTCTCCACATTTCATAAAAATATGATATACTATTTATGCGGATGAAAATAAATAGTATAACATATATGAGAGGGGAACAAGGTGAATGAAGGCGAAAGTGGCGATTAACGGATTCGGACGAATTGGACGGATGGTATTCCGGAGAGCCATCAATTCTCCCGACCTTGAAATTGTGGCGGTGAATGCCAGCTATCCGCCGGAAACGTTAGCCCATTTGGTGAAATACGACTCCAACCACGGCAAATTCGACGGCGATGTCGCCGCTTTGGAAGACGGATTGCTTGTCAACGGCAAAAAGGTGAAATTGCTGAACTCGCGCGATCCGCAACAATTGCCGTGGAAAGAGCTTGATATTGATATTGTGATTGAAGCGACCGGCAAATTTAACGCCCGCGAAAAGGCAAGCCTTCACTTGGATGCTGGGGCGAAACGCGTCATTTTAACCGCTCCGGGCAAAAATGAGGATGTGACGATTGTCGTCGGCGTCAATGAACAGATGTTGGATATTGACCGTCATTTTATCATTTCCAACGCTTCGTGCACGACGAACTGCCTCGCCCCGGTCGTGAAAGTGCTTGATGAAGCGTTCGGAATTGAAAACGGCCTGATGACAACCGTTCATGCTTATACGAACGATCAAAAAAACATCGACAATCCGCATAAAGATTTGCGCCGCGCCCGTTCATGCGCCCAGTCGATCATCCCGACGACGACGGGAGCCGCGAAGGCGCTCGGGCTGGTGCTGCCGCATTTAAAAGGAAAGCTTCATGGCATGGCGTTGCGCGTTCCGACGCCGAACGTGTCGCTTGTCGATTTGGTCGTTGACGTCAAGCGGGATGTGACGGTCGAGGAAGTGAACGAAGCTCTTCTCCGCGCAGCCAATGGTCCGCTGAAAGGCATTTTGGATTTCACGATGGAGCCGCTTGTGTCGATTGATTTCAACACGAACCCGCATTCGGCGATCATTGACGGTTTGTCGACAATGGTGATTGACGGCCGGAAAGTGAAAGTGCTCGCCTGGTACGACAACGAGTGGGGCTATTCGTGCCGCGTCGTCGACTTGGCCAGCCTTGTCGCCGCCAAAATGAATGAGCGTCTTCATGTGAGCGCTTAAGCAGTTTTTCTTCCAATCTCGCAATCGTGAAAAGATGCGCAAAGCGTCCGATCCGCCCGTGTGGCGGTGTGGGCGCTTTTTCCTTTTGGCATGCGAAAAAATTAAAAAAGCCTGTTGCAAAAACCCCCTAAACAAAGTATACTATGTTTCGTGAACTTCTTAACGGCAAAGGTAATGTGACTACTTAAAGGGTTAGGACCTCTTAGGACTAACTTTCCCCCGTGGTAGTTATACATGCCATTTTGCAACCTACAAATCTGTTTTTTATTTGAGAAAATTGGTTAAAAGGGGGACTTGCGCATGGATACGATGGGTCGTCACGTTATCTCGGAACTTTGGGGATGCGACTTTGACAAACTGAACGATATGGACTTTATTGAAAAAACGTTTGTAGACGCCGCATTAAAGTCGGGAGCGGAAATTCGCGAAGTCGCATTCCATAAATTCGCTCCGCAAGGCGTAAGCGGGGTCGTCATTATTTCCGAATCCCATTTAACGATTCATACGTTTCCGGAACACGGCTATGCCAGCATTGATGTGTATACATGCGGCCATTTAGACCCGACCATCGCCGCGGATTACATCGCCGAAAAGCTTGGCGCGCAAACGCGGGAAACGATTGAGCTGCCGCGCGGCATGCGCCCGATTGAAGTGAAAAAGGCGCACGCGCTGTAATTCCATAACAACGGAAGCAAAAGGAGCGTAAACAGGACGCTCCTTTTTTTACGCTTTCGGCGGTGCCATGGCGGCCAAAATCATGGTATGATGGTGAAAAAAAAAGAACGATTAGGGAGACGTGGCTATGAGCATGTGGAAAAAGTTGAAGTATGCGTTGACGAACCATTGCGAAACGCGGGAAAACCATGAGGACGCCGAGCTCCGGAGCCATTACTACAAAGCGGCCCACCGCGCTGTCATCGACGCGGTGAAAGAGCTGCTCGCTTCGCTGCCTGACGCCGAGCTGCTTTCCGTTTCCGAAGAGCGCGGCGAGCTTTGCGCCCAAACGCGGCGCGGCCCCAAGCTGTTTATCGTCGCCACCGTCATTTCCGTCCGCCCGTTTGAAACGGCGGTGGACTTTTCGGTGACGACCGAGACAAAGTTCTTGCCGTTTGATTTTGGTCGCAGCCGGGCGGTCATCCTTGAGTTATACCGGAAGCTTGACGGCCGCCTGCCGTATATTGGTTCTGGCCTCAATAGCTGACTATGGCTTGTCTGCCCTCTGCCATTCCGGTATGATAGAAGATAAGAAGAGGAACGGAGTGGATGTTATGCGATGTCCGTCATGCCATCACCAAGGCACGCGCGTGCTTGACTCGCGCCCGGCCGAAGAAGGCCGCTCGATTCGCCGCCGGCGCGAGTGCGAACAATGCCACTATCGATTTACGACGTTTGAGCGGGTCGAGGAACCGCCGCTGATTGTCGTCAAAAAAGAAGGGACGCGCGAGGAGTTCAGCCGGGAAAAAATTTTGCGCGGTTTGATCAAAGCGTGTGAAAAACGGCCGGTGGCGCTTGAGCAATTGGAAAAAGTGACGCAGGAAATCGAGCGCGAGCTGCGCAGCCAAGGCGTATCGGAAGTAAAAAGCGAAACGATCGGCGAAATGGTCATGGAGCGGCTGTCGCGCATCGATGAGGTGGCCTATGTCCGCTTCGCTTCCGTCTATCGGCAGTTTAAAGATATCAACGTATTTATCGAAGAGCTAAAAGAGCTGATTAAAAAAGGACAACGGTAAAAGGGCACGGGCGGGAATGCGGCAGGCCCTTTTTTCAGCTTATTTTTCGGCCGGGAAGGCGAGAGGTGGATGGAAACGAATATGGCAGAATGGAAGGTCGGAGCGATGCCACACCATTGGAAAGAGTTGTTGGCCGTTGATCGGTATATGGTGCAAAGCCGCACTGCGCTGCACGATGCGGACCGAAAAGTGTTGACTATGCTGTATCAGCCGCTGATCGGCCATCGTGCGCTCGCCTTATATATGACGCTTTGGGGGGAGCTCGAGCTGCTTGGCGGCCGGGAAGCGACCCACCATCGGCTTATGGCGCTCATGCAGTGCGGCCTGCCGGACATTTACAGCGAGCGGCTGAAGCTCGAAGGCATCGGGCTGCTGAATACGTACGTCCACGCCCCCGAGGCGGAAGAGCCGAAGCAGTTTGTGTATGAGCTGCGCCCACCGCTGGCGCCGGATCAATTTTTCCGCGACGAAATGCTCGGCGTCTTTTTGTACCGGCAAGTCGGCCGTCATATGTTTGCCCAGCTGAATGACTGTTTTGCCTGCCCGGCTGTGGATGAGACAAAGTTCACCCGGGTGACGCGCGCGTTTTCGGACGTATTTTCGTCCGTTCATGCTGAACAAATCGTCGCGGGATTCAATGAAGAGGCCGGGCGCGAGCTCGAGCCGCCGGATGGAAAAGTGCACATGGGGCGGGACGAGGCGTCGTATGCGCTCGATGACGGCGTGTTTGATTTTGAGCTGTTTTTTGCCGGCTTGTCGAAACAGATGGTGCCGCGCCGGGCCGTAACCGCGAAAGTGAAAGAAGCGATCAAAAAGTTGGCATTTTTGTACGGCATCCCGCCGCTGGAAATGCAAAAAATTGTCCTCGGCGTCATCGATCCGGCATACGAGATTGACATTGACGCCCTGCGCCGGGCGGCCCGGGAGTGGTATGAGCTCGAGCACGGCGGCGCCGCCCCGCGCCTTGTCGAACGGGTGCAGCCGCTCGCTTACCGGACGATGGAACACATCGAGCCGCGCACAAAAGAGGAGGCGTTGATGAAGCAGCTCGAGACGATCTCCCCGCGCCAGCTTCTGAAGGAAATTTCCGGGGGAGCGGAGCCGTCGCTCGCCGATTTGCAATTGATCGAAGATATTATGTTTCAACAGCAGCTTCTTCCGGGCGTCGTCAATGTGCTGATTTATTACGTCATGCTGCGGACGAATATGAAACTATCGAAAAAATATGTCGAGAAAATCGCCAGCCATTGGGCGCGCAAAAAGGTGCGCACCGTCAAAGAGGCGATGGAGCTGGCTAAAGAGGAAGCAAAGACGTACCAAAACTGGGCGAATGAAAAAGAAAAAGGGACGCGGACAGTGCGCAAAGTCGTGCGCACCGAAATCGTCCCCGACTGGCTGAACATGGATTACAGCCAGCCGGATGATGACGACTTTGATGTGGAACAGGCGCGCAAAGAGCTCGAGGAACGGCTGAAAAAATACCGTGATGGATCGTAGGTGTAAAGGCGATGGAACGAGTAAATCAACTGTTGCAGCGGCTGTTCGGAAACGAAGGGTTCCGGCGGCGCTATGAACAAATGCGGCGCTATATTTTGACGCATCCGGACGTGCAGCCGTTTTTGCAGGCGCACGAGCAGCAGCTGTCGCGCGATGCGGTGGACCGAAGTTTAATGAAGCTGTACGAATTTATCGAGCAACATGGCCATTGCCGCCAGTGCCCAGGGCTCGAGCAATGCCCAAATATGCTGCCGGGGTATCATCCGAACTTGGTGGTCGCCGGCGGGCGAATTGACGTTGAATACGACCGCTGTCCAAAAAAAGTGCAAGATGATGAACGGAGAAGGCAGGAAGCGCTCATTCAAAGCATGTTCGTGCCGCGGGAAATTTTGCAAGCTTCGCTGTCGGATGTGGATCTTAGCGACGATGGGCGCATTAAAGCCATCCAGTTTGCAGAGAAGTTCGTGACGGAGTACGAGCCGGGGAAAAAAATGAAAGGATTGTACTTGTACGGGTCGTTCGGCGTCGGCAAAACGTATTTGCTCGGGGCGATCGCCAATGAACTGGCGAAACGGAACATTCCGTCGCTCATCGTCTATGTGCCGGAGCTGTTTCGCGAGCTGAAGCATTCATTGCAAGATCAGACGATGAACGAAAAGCTCGATTATGTGAAAAAAGTGCCGGTGCTCATGCTCGATGACCTTGGAGCGGAGGCGATGTCGAGCTGGGTGCGCGACGATGTGCTCGGCCCAATTTTGCAATACCGGATGTTTGAAAATTTGCCGACCTTTTTCACCTCCAACTTTGATATGAAGCAGCTCGCCCACCATTTGACGTATTCGCAGCGCGGCGAGGAAGAAAAAGTGAAAGCCGCCCGCATTATGGAGCGGATCCGCTCACTCGCGCACCCGGTTGAAATTACCGGGCCAAACCGCCGCGAATGATGGATAAGCGGTCAAACGGCGCGCTTAAGGCGTCCCCTGACGCAAGGGGGCGCCGTTTTTCTGCGCTGGGGCGGAAAGGATGCATTCTCCGCCAGCCGCCAAGGAGCGGGGCATCTTGGCGAATGAACCCGTTGCGAATGTCTGTGCGCTCCGTCCGCCGCAGCCCTGTAGGCGGGAAACGTTGGACGTTTTGCGCTTTTTTAGTCTAAACAGCTGGTTGTCCCCATATATATAAACCAAGCGTTGATCTCGGAGAAGGGGGGACAGCGGGTGATCGAAATCCATTTTGACAAGGCAAGCGAGGCGGAGAAACTGTTTTGGCTGCTGAATGAACGGAAACGGGATGCCTGTCCGCTGTTTCACGCCGCTTACGACGGAAACAAGACCGTGGCGGTTTACATATACGGCGACGAGAAGCACGTGCTCGAGACGTATATCATACCAGCCATGACTGCATTTGTGCAGTCTGTCCTCGAAGACCGGCTGTTGTTGTCGATCATTTCCGGTGTCTTTTATTTTCGCGACCGCGAGGAACAGCAGCAAATTTTGGCGCTCGCCCATTCGTTTTTGGACGGTGAACGGCGCGATTATCAGAAAGGGGCGGAGTTTGCTGCTTCGCGCATGGCGCTGCTGCGCGAGGCGTTCGCTTCGTTTTTGCGCGACGGGCTGTCCTTCTCGTTTTCGTCGTTTGTCACCTTTCGGCTGAAGCCGTACATCGAGCGGCTTGAACATTATGTCGGGCTCGCGATTGACGAGTACAAATTGGAGCAAGAGTATCAAACTTTCGTGCAAATGCTGCGCGAATGCCTGGTTGGCCGGACGCCGCAATGGCCGCGCCTGTATTTGGTGCACGACCCGCCGCACTTCGTGTTTTACGACCGCCACCGCCGCGAGCTGTCGGCGGCGGAAGTGAAACAGCTGATCGACCGCCATCTCGTCGTCAGCCAGCCGATGTATATCGATTCTTCGGTGCTCGCGCCGCTTGTCTCGCTTGCTCCGGCGGAAATTGAGCTGTATACCGACCACCCGGATGACGGCATGGTGCAGACGCTGCAAAACGTGTTTCAAGAGCGGCTTCGCCTCCGCCGCCGCGCTGATTTTTCCCGCTTGTTTGTCGCCAGCGCCGGAAATGGGGAAGAATCTTGATTTTTCTTTTCGGTTCCGCTATAATATCGTACATGAATAACCGCATAGACAAGCGATGACGAGGATATGGGTGCATTTTTACGGTTTCCAGAGAGGGAAGGCGGCGGCTGGAACCTTCCTAACACGAAAAATGCGCTTACCCCCTCAGAGCTGCGGCAGCGAACGGAGCGCCCAGTAGTTGCCGCCGGTGGCTAGCCGTTATTGTTGTTGAGCCATGGCGTTGTGTTGCCATGGGAAGAAGGGTGGAACCACGACGAAAACTCGTCCCTTTTGAGGGAGGAGTTTTTTTCTTTTTCAATTATGACAAAGGAGTGATTGCCGATGCCAGACATGATTCGCATCACGTTCCCGGACGGGGCGCAAAAGGAGTTTGCGAGCGGGACATCGACCGAAGACATCGCCGCGTCGATCAGTCCGGGGCTGAAGAAAAAAGCGATCGCCGGGAAACTAAACGGCCGGTTCGTCGATTTGCGCACGCCGCTTCATGAGGACGGCGAGCTGGTGATTATCACCCAAGATATGCCAGAGGCGCTTGATATTTTGCGCCATAGCGCCGCCCATTTAATGGCGCAGGCGATCAAACGGCTGTATCGCAACGTCAAGCTCGGCGTCGGACCCGTTATTGAAAACGGCTTCTACTATGATATCGATATGGAGCATAAGCTGACGCCGGACGATTTGCCGAAAATTGAGGCTGAAATGCGCAACATTGTCAAAGAAAACTTGGATATCGTCCGCAAAGAAGTGAGCCGTGAAGAAGCTATCCGGCTGTATGAAGAAATCGGCGATGAGTTGAAGCTCGAGTTGATCGCTGATATTCCGGAAGGCGAGACGATTTCCATTTACGAGCAAGGCGAGTTTTTCGACCTTTGCCGCGGCGTGCACGTGCCGTCGACCGGCAAGATCAAAGAATTCAAGCTGCTCAGCATCTCGGGGGCCTACTGGCGCGGTGACAGCAACAACAAAATGCTGCAGCGCATTTACGGGACAGCGTTTTTCAAGAAGGAAGATTTGGAGCGCTATCTGCATCTTCTCGAAGAGGCAAAGGAGCGTGATCACCGCAAATTAGGAAAAGAGCTTGAGCTGTTTGCGACGTCGCAAAAAGTCGGGCAAGGCTTGCCGCTTTGGCTGCCAAAGGGGGCGACGATCCGCCGGATCATTGAACGGTATATCGTCGACAAAGAAATCGAGCTTGGCTATGACCATGTGTATACGCCGGTGCTCGGCAGCGTCGAGCTGTACAAAACGTCAGGACACTGGGACCATTACAAAGAAAACATGTTCCCGCCGATGGAAATGGACAATGAACAGCTTGTGCTGCGTCCGATGAACTGCCCGCACCATATGATGATTTACAAAAGCAAGCTGCACAGCTACCGTGAGCTGCCGATTCGCATCGCCGAACTTGGCACGATGCACCGCTACGAAATGTCCGGAGCGCTTACCGGCTTGCAGCGCGTCCGCGGCATGACGCTTAATGACGCCCATATTTTCGTGCGCCCTGACCAAATCAAAGACGAGTTTAAACGTGTCGTCAACTTGATTTTAGAAGTATACAAAGATTTCGGGCTTGACGAGTACTCGTTCCGCTTGTCATACCGCGATCCGCATGACAAAGAAAAATATTACGACGACGATGAAATGTGGGAAAAAGCGCAACGAATGCTGCGCGAAGCGATGGACGAGCTCGGTCTCGACTACTATGAGGCTGAAGGGGAAGCGGCGTTTTACGGGCCGAAGCTCGATGTGCAAGTGCGCACGGCGCTCGGCAAAGACGAAACGCTCTCAACGGTGCAGCTCGACTTCCTCTTGCCGGAACGTTTTGACCTTACGTACATCGGCGAAGACGGGAAGCCGCACCGCCCGGTTGTCATCCACCGCGGCGTCGTCTCAACGATGGAGCGGTTTGTCGCGTTCTTGATCGAAGAATACAAAGGCGCGTTCCCGACATGGCTCGCCCCGGTTCAAGTCAAGGTGATCCCGGTGTCGCCGGAGGCGCACCTCGATTACGCCTATGACGTGCAGCGGACACTGAAAGAACGCGGCTTCCGCGTTGAAGTCGACGAGCGCGACGAAAAAATCGGCTACAAAATCCGCGAAGCGCAAATGCAAAAAATCCCGTACATGCTCGTTGTCGGCGACAAAGAGGCGGCCGAGCGAGCGGTCAACGTCCGACGCTACGGCGAAAAAGAGAGCCGGACGATGGGGCTTGATGAATTTGTCGCCTTGTTAGCGGAAGACGTGCGGGAAAAACGGGCGAAATAAGGAACGACCTATGGCGGTCCGACGCGTTTCGGACCGCTTTTTTTTCGCGCGCAGGCGGAGGCTGGAGCGCATTGTTGCGGTCAACTGAAAAGTGTGAGTAAAATATTTGTGGGTGACATTCCGAAATGATCCCCGACGAGGGTTGCGAACTTTTGTTCGCGACGCTCGTCGGGGCCACCAAGCGAAG